>NZ_JASJVF010000115.1:0-10248 GCF_035019805.1 Cryobacterium sp. 10I1 | reverse complement strand
GGCCAACGCCGCCGTCCCCGCCGATACCACCGAGTACCCGGCCCCCTCCGCGAACGCGGACAACACGACCGAGGTCGTCGGCTTCCCGCAGGCCGCGCAGCCGGTTGCAGAGCAGCCGCAGGGCGTCGTCGCCCAGCAGGCGTCCGCCCCCGCAGACGTCCAGGCCGCCCAGGCTCCCCAGCAGCCCGTCGCGAACGCGTCGAACCAGATCACCCAGCCGACGCTTCCCTACGCGACGGATGCCTTCGGACGGCCCCTCGGCGGAGCCGACGGCTCTGTCCCGCCGCACTTCGCAGCATCGGCTGCACCCTTCTCCTACGCTCCCCAGGGTGGCGGCCCGAACGGACCGACCGGCCCGTCGTCGGCCCCCCATCCGAAGGACCCGGCCCGCCGCCGTGCCGGACTCAGCCTCGTTGCGGCGCTCGCGATCGGCGCCCTCATCGGCGGCGCATCCGGCGCCGGCGTGATGGCGCTCCTTTCCGGAGGCCAGGGCAACGGCACCCCCGTCAGTCAGGCCCAGGGGTCGAGCACCGTCGTCGTCAACAACACCGAGAGCGTCAACCAGATCACGGCAGCCACCGCGAAGGCCATGCCGAGCGTCGTCACCATCAACGCGACCAGCGGAACCTCCGGCGGCACCGGTTCCGGAGTCGTCCTCACCTCCGATGGCTATGTCCTGACCAACACCCACGTCGTGACACTCGACGGCGCGAGCGCAGACGCGACCCTCGAAGTCACGGCCAGTGACGGGAAGGTCTACAAGGCGACAATCGTCGGCACAGACCCGATCTCCGACCTCGCGGTCGTCAAACTGACCGACGCGAGCGGCCTCACCCCGATCAACTGGGCAGACTCGAGCAAGCTCAACGTCGGCGACACCACGATCGCCATCGGCGCACCGCTCGGCCTCTCCGGAACCGTCACCGACGGCATCGTGAGCGCCCTCAACCGGAGCATCTCGATCGCCTCATCGGCGGCGCCCACCACGGACACGCCGGACACCACGGCCCCGAGCACGGACAACCCGTACTTCTGGAACTTCGACCTCCCGAACAAGGACGGAAGCGCGCAGTCGACCACTCCGAGCACGACGAGCAGCATTTCGCTCTCCGTAATCCAGACGGATGCCGCGATCAACCCCGGCAACTCCGGCGGCGCCCTGCTCAACTCCAAGGGTGAACTGATCGGCATCAACGTCGCCATCGCCAACGCGGGCGGGTCCTCCTCATCGGGAACGGCTGCCGGAAGCATCGGCGTCGGCTTCTCGATCCCGTCGAACCTCGCCAAGCGCGTCTCCGACGAGCTCATCGCCAACGGCAAGGCCACCCACGGGCTGCTCGGTGCGAGCATCACGAGCGCGACGAGTGACACGAGCAGCACGGTCGGCGCCCTCGTCAGCGAGGTCAGCTCCGGTGGCGCAGCCGAGAAGGCGGGCCTGAAGAAGGGCGACGTCGTCACGAAGTTCAACGGAGTGCCGATCACCGACGCGAAGGATCTCACCGCCCAGGTGCGGGTACTCGCCGCCGGCGCCACCGCCGACCTCGTCTACGTCCGCGACGGCAAGTCGTACACCGTGACCGTCACGGTCGGGGAACTGTCCAGCTAGCAGCTCCCGTCCTCCTTCCACGCCCTGCGCCGCCGGTCATCGACCGGCGGCGCAGTCGTGTTTCCGCTCCGGTGCGCCAGCCGTCAGGAGGCCCCCAAAGGGGTGGGCTGGTAGTCTGGACAGTCCGCAACGGAATGGACACCCGATCGAACAGGCAGCACACACCGGCGAAGCGCCCCTGATCGGTGTCTCCTACGTGATGCCCGTGCTCAACGATGTGCTGCACGTCCGGGCCGCGGTGACGAGCCTCCTGGGCCAGGATTACACCGGTCCGTTCGACGTCACGCTGGCCCTTGCACCGAGCATCGACGGCACGGAGGAACTCGTCGCGGAACTCGCCGAACTCGACCCGCGCATCCGTGTCGTGCCCAACGAGATCGGATCGACCCCTGCCGGCCTCAACGCCGCGATCCGTGCATCCGCCTACCCCGTCGTGATCCGGGTCGACGCCCACTCGGTGCTGCCGAGCGACTATGCGCGCGTCGCCGTCGATACCCTCGAGCGCACCGGGGCGGACAACGTCGGCGGAGTCATGGACGCGCGGGGCACCGCTCCGTTCCAGCGCGCCGTCGCCCGGGCTTACGGCACCCGGATCGGCCTCGGCGGAACGCCCCTCCACGTCGGTGGGCCGGAGGGCGCCGCAGAGACGGTCTACCTCGGCTGCTTCCGCCGCGACAGCCTCCTGCGTGCCGGGCTCTTCGACGAGACCATCAAGCGCGGCCAGGACTGGGAGCTCAATCGGCGCCTCCGCGAGCAGGGTGGCACGGTCTGGTTCACACCGAGGCTGCGCGTCGTCTACCGGCCGCGACCGAGCCTGTCCAGACTCGCCCGCCAGATGCTGTCCACCGGAATGTGGCGCGGGGAACTCGCGCGGCGCTTCCCCGCAGACAACGGCATCCGCTATTTCGTGCCTCCCGTGATGGTGCTCCTCGTCACCGCCGGAGTGGTCCTGGGCTTCGCCGGCGTCGTCGTACCGTGGCTGCTGCTGGGCTGGATCGCCCCGGTCGGATACCTGCTCGTCGTCCTCCTGGCCACCGTGGTCGTGACTCGCCCTGATGGCGGGCGCTCCGGCGCCTGGTTCCTTCTAGTCTTGCCCTGTATCCACTTCTGCTGGGGTTTCGGCTTCCTGCTCGGATACCTGAAACTCACCAGCAATATCGCGGCACGGACCGGGAGACACCTATGACATCCCACTCACATTCCACCGGTCGGGTGCGCCAGCCCCGGCCGACGTCGATCGCCGAGTTGCGGGCCGTCGCGCAGCCGCCCGAGGTACGCCTGCGGGCGAACGCCGAGCACTGGACGGCCTCGCTCTACCTGCGCGACGTGTCGCCGTATCTCACCTGGCTGCTGCTGAAGACGAGCGTGACCGCGAACGGTGTCACGGCGCTGATGATCCTCGTCGGCTGGTCGACCGCTGCGGCGCTGCTCATCCCCGGTGTCTGGGGGGCCCTGCTCGCACTGATCCTCGGGCAGCTGCAGATGCTCGTCGACTGCTGCGACGGCGAAGTCGCGCGCTGGCGAGGCGAATCGTCGCCAGCCGGGGTCTTCCTCGACAAGGTCGGTCACTACTCGACGGAGGCGCTCATTCCGATCGCGTTCGGCATTCGCGCGGCGGCCTACCCGTTCGAATCGCCGGAGGATTTCCTCTGGACGACTCTCGCGTTGCTGCTCGCCCTCGTGATCGTGCTCAACAAGGCGCTCAACGACATGGTGCACGTCGCCAGGGCGAACGCGGGGCTCACCAAACTCGCCGACACGCGCGGTGAGCAGACCCCGACTCCCGGCAGGATCGCCCAGCTGCGCAGGCTCGCCCGGTTCCTGCCGTTCCACCGCCTGTACCACTCCGTCGAACTCACGATCCTGATCTTCGCCTCCGCGGTGATCGGCCGTTTCGTCGGCGAGCCTCTCATGGACCGGATCGTGCTCATCGCTCTCGTGCCCCTGTCGATCCTCGCTCTTTTCGGCCATTTCGTCGCAATCATGGCGTCGCGCCGCGTCCGGTCCTGAGCGGTGAGCGACACCGTGCTGCCGAGGGTCGGTGTCGTCGTGCTCACCCAGGGCACCCGGCCGGATGACCTCGCCAGCGGCATCCGCTCGGTGCTCGCCCAGCAGGAGGTCGTCCTCGACGTGGTCTGCGTGGGCAACGGCTGGGTACCGACCGGGTTACCGGGTGCCGTCCAGGCGCTGGCCCTGACGGAGAACCTGGGCATCCCCGCCGGTCGCAATCGCGGCGTCCCCCTTGTGACGGGCGAGTACCTCTTCTTCCTCGACGACGACGCGAGCATCCCGGACCCCCGGTTCCTCAGTCGCGCGGTCGCGCAGCTCCGCGCGGACCCGTCGATCGGCCTGCTGCAACCCCGGGTGACCGATCCCACGGGCGCGGCGGCGCCGACCCGCTGGATTCCGCGCATCCGTAAGGGAGCCGCGACAGAGTCCGGCGCCGTCTTCTCGGTCTGGGAAGGTGCCGTGGTGATGCCCCGTGCGGTCTTCCTGGCCACCGGAGGCTGGGCCGAACCGTTCTTCTACGCTCACGAGGGCATCGAACTGGCGTGGCGGGTCTGGGACCAGGGGCTGCGCACCTGGTACGCGGGAAACCTCGAAGCAAATCATCCCGTCATCCAGCCCACCCGGCACGCCGACTACTACCGGCTGAACGCGCGCAACCGGGTCTGGCTCGCCCGGCGCAACCTGCCTGCCGTGCTGGTCCCGGTCTACGCCGGTTCCTGGCTCGCGATCCAGCTGCTGCGATTCCGCAGCGACCGGCCGGCACTGCGGGCCTGGCTCGCCGGATTCCGGGAGGGCTGGCGCAGCAACCCGGGGGAGCGGCGGCCGATCAGCGCCCGCACGGTCTGGCGGATGTCCCTGGCCGGCCGTCCCCCCATCGTCTGACCCGGTGCTCGGTACTCTGGAGGGATGACCATTCGAAAAGACATCGGCCTGGCCGTCAAGCTGGTCAAGGATGTCGCCGCGTCGCGCCGGGCACAGAAACTGCTCGCCGGCCGGCTCCTCGGGGACGGTCCGCTTCCGCTCGGCCGTTTCAAGATCGCGGTCTACTTCGCCGACGGCGCCGTCAACCTGTATCAGATGCGGCAGTGGTACCGGCCGCTCGCCGTGCTCGCCGAGACCTGGCCCGTCATCGTGTTGAGCCGCACCGGGACCGGGGCGCTGCCGATGTCCGAGGAGTGCCCGGTGCCGGTGACCTACGTGCGCAAGGTCGCCGACCTCGAGCGGGTCGTCGCGGAACAGGACATCCGCATCGTGTTCTACGTCAACCAGAACGCCCGGAACTTCCAGATGATGCGCTACCCGCGGTGCTGGCACGTGTTCATCAACCATGGCGAGAGCGACAAGATGTACATGGTCACGAACCAGATCAAGGCGTACGACTACGCCTTCGTCGCCGGTGACGCCGCCCTCGCCCGTCTCGACCGGGTGCTCTGGGACTACGACTTCGACAAGCGGGCGATCACCATCGGCCGCCCGCAGGCGGACCACTACAGCGGCGTGCTTCCGTACGTTCCCGACGACCGGCAGGTCGTGCTCTACGCGCCGACCTGGGAAGGAGACCGGCCCACCGCGGCATACGGCTCGATCGCGAGCCACGGCGTCGCACTCGCCACTGCGCTCCTCGCCTCGTCGCGGCATCGCCTGATCTACCGGCCGCACCCGCGCAGCGGGGTCACCGACGAGGCATACGGCGCAGCCAACCGCAGGATCATCGCCCTGATCAAGGCGGCGAACGCCCGCGATCCCGCCGCTCACCACATGTACGACACCGGTGCGGAGCTCGGCTGGCAGCTCGCGGCGGCGGACGTTGCCATCGTCGACATCTCAGCCATGGTCTACGACCGGCTCGCCGCAGGCAAGGCCCTTCTCGTCACCCGCCCCGCCGATCCCGCTGCCGAGATCGACACCGGCGGGTACCTCGCGGCGTGCGAATGGCTCGACGCGTCCGCCGCCTCCTCGATCGTGGGCACGGTGGATGCGCTCGCGCACGACCCGGAGGCCGAGGCCCGGTTGGGTGTGGGGGTCGAACGCTACTTCGGCGACGCGGCACCCGGTGCGGCCACCGCTCGCTTCCACGCGGCCGTGCAGCACCTGATGGACGAGTGGGAGCGGTTCGACGCCGTTCGGCCCTGAGCGGCCTGCTACGGTCGCGGAGAGGAGGCCGGTTCGCGGGGAGACACGTCCTGCCCGGCGGCCGCGTGATCCGAATCCGCGTGAGCCGAATCCGGGTGATCCGCCGTTGCGGTGCCTGGAACCCCTGACTCCAGCGGTCGGCCACGGCGCAGCAGCCGCGGGACCATGCGGGGGAGCACGGTGAGGGTGCCGTGCCCGAGCTGCCCGAGCTGGGTGATGCGGTGGCCGGCGGCGACCCGCAGCGCGCCGGCACGGCCGACTCCCTCGAGGCCGCCGCCCTCGCGCACGATCGCCTCGCGTATGCGCGGGTCGAGTTCGGGACGGAAGTCCGCAGGCGGCTGGCCGAAGGCGAGCCGGGACGAGGTCAGCACCCGCTTGCCCAGAATATGGTTGCCGGCGCCGCCGACGACGGCGCCGACGCCGAAGGGGAGCGCCTTGCCGACGAAACTCGCGGAGCCGCGGGTCGCGAACTGGCGGATGAACGAGCTCTTCAGGCGATCGGTGAGCGGACCCATGATGGCGCGCGGAATGCTCGCGGTGACGAGTTCGCCCCAATAGGCCGTTCGGACCGCACCCGTTCCGCTGAACTGGCCGGCAAGCTGGCGGACGAGGTCGGAGCCCTCCCTGCCGAGCATCATCGTCATGACGAGGGCGCGGGCGCGCTCCGGGTCGTCGACGGCAATACCGTGCACCTCGCTCACCGACTGGGCGAACAAGGCTGTCGCTTCGAGGAACCCGGCGGTCTCGACGCCGGACAGTGCGAGGGTCACCCCGGTGCCGACGCCGGGAATGACGGCCGTCGCCCCGACGGCCGCGCCGCCGGTCGTGACCATGGCGAGGTAGCGGCGTTCGAGGATCCTGATGATCTGTGCGGGGTCCGAGTCCGGTGAGCGCCGGCGGATGCCGCGGATGTGGGCGAGCACAGCCGGGCGGTGGATGGCCATGACCCGGTCGAATCCCCGGATGATGCCGGTCGGAAGCTGGCCGCCCTGCGGCAGACCCCCGGTCGTCGAGACGAGGGGTTTCACTCTTCGTGCCATGTCGATGCCGTCCTTCCGATTTCCGTCGAGTTTACGTTGCCGGTCTGACAGGGGAAGGTATTCACATCTTTTCCCCGGCCACTGGCGGTTTTCCCACTTCAAGCCTATAGATGGAGGATGCCGGAGCCGAAGTCAGAAGCGAGCCGCCTGCTGGGACTGCGCCTGCGGCAGCGCCGAACGGAACTCGAGCTCAACCAGGAGTCTGTCGCGCACCGGGCCGGACTCAACGTGTCCAATTACGCCAGGATCGACCGCGGCACTGGGAATCCGACCTTCCACACCCTGATCCGGCTCGCGGACGTGCTGAGCCTCGAGGTCGGGGACCTCCTCACCGGCCTGACCAAGGAACAGCTGCCGCCCGATCGCGACAGCCTCGCCATCGTCGATCCTTGAGCCGGCTCAGGCGGGCCGCACGCCGTAATCGGCGTCGTACCGGGCGAGGACCTCGTCGAGTGGACCGTCGAGGACGAGCGCGCCCTTGTCGAGGTAGAGGCCCCTGGCGCAGAAGCGACGCAGGTCGCGTTCGTTGTGCGAGACGAAGAACAGGGTGCGGCCGCCGGCGAGCAATTCCTCGATCCGGCGATAGCACTTCTCCCGGAAGGCCTTGTCGCCGACGGCGAGCACCTCATCGACGAGGATGATCGGCTCCTCGAGCCGGGAGATGACCGCGAAGGCGATGCGCACCTTCATACCGCTCGAGAGGTGCTTGTACGGGGTGTCGACGAAGTCTCCGATCTCGGCGAAGTCGAGAATCTCGTCAAAACGCTCGCCGATCTGTTTCTTCGTCATGCCGTGCAGGCCCGCCGTGAGATAGACGTTGTCGCGCACGGTGAGGTCATCGACGAAACCGCCGGTGATCTCGATCAGTGGTGCGACGCCCTCCGTCACCCGCACAGTGCCCTCATCGGGCAGGACGACCCCGGTCACGAGCTTGAGCAGGGTCGACTTTCCCTGGCCGTTGCGACCGACAACGCCGATGGCCTCTCCGCGCTGCACCGTGAAGGATACGGCGCGCAAGGCCCAGAATTCGCCGGGTCTGGTGCGCCGGGCCCCGCTCGCGAACAGGTCCTTGAAGCTGCGCCTGCCGCGTCGGTTACGGCGAAAACGGATGCCGACCCCGGCCAGGGCGATCACAGGCGCCCCGGTCACGGCCGATCCCGGCGTCCGGACTGTTCCCGTCATCACAGCTCCTTCAGGACCGCGCGCTCGGTGCGCGTGAAGACCAGCAGCCCGAGTCCGAGGAAGGCGACGGACATGGCCGCGCTGACGCCGACGGTGAACCAGTCGAGGTTGCCGGGGAAGAAGGCCGCCCGGTAGAGGCTGAAGATGCCGCTGAGGGGATTGAACGCCGCCCAGAAGTGCAGCTGGTGCGGCAGGTCCTGGGTGCTGTAGATGATCGGGGATGCGTAGAACAGGAAGCGCAGGATGAGTTTGACGGCGCGTTCCAGATCGCGGAAGAACACGACGAGCGGCGCGACGATGAGGCCGACCCCCGCCGTGAGGATCGCCTGGATCACGATGGCGAGCGGGAAGAACACGATTTCGACGCTCGGCCGGGCGCCGGCGAACACGGCGAACAGCACGAGCACCGGGATCGAGGCGAGGAATTCGATGCCCTTGGAGAGCACGAGCCGGTTCACCCAGATGGTGCGGGGGATCCGGGTCGACCGGATCAGCTTCGCCTCGCGCAGGAACGCGCGAGTGCAATCGGAGACGGTTCCGTTGAACCACATCCAGGGCAGCAGCGCGCTGAGCAGGAAGATGATGTACGGCTCGTGCCCGACGCCCCGGTGGAACACCTGGGTGAACACGAACCAGTAGATCCCGGCCATCACGAGCGGGTCGAGGATCGACCAGAAATAGCCGAGGAACGAGGTGGAGTAGCGGACCCGCAGGTCGCGCTGGGTCAGGAGCCACAGTGAGTGGCGGTAGCGGGAGAGAGCGGTGAGCTGTTCAGGGCGCACTTCTGCGTAGCTACTCACAGACTCCACTCTAGATGTTCACAAAATCAGGGTGAATGCGAATCAGACGAACAGGTTCGCGCGCTCGAGGTCTTCGGCGAAATCGACCTCGACAGCGTAGAAGTCGGAGATGTCGAGGGGTTCGATCAGCAGGCCGTTCTTCTCGATCGCGAGTTCGATGCCGCGCTCGAAGTAGTCCTGGTCGTTCACCCTGGCGAGATGGCGCACCAGGATCGCCTTGTGCGCACTGGAGATGAAGTTGATGCCAACGGCCTCTCCGAGTCCACCGGTCACGGTCTTGGAGAGTTCCCTGATGTATCCCTCGTCGTCGGTCGTGTACTTGACCTCTTCTTCGGACACCTGTGAGGTGTTGACCGTCACGAAAGACTGGTCGCGTTCGACCATGGCGTGCGCCCGATCGAGGACGGCGGGATCGAAGACGACGTCGCCGTTCATCCAGAGCACCCCGCCCGCGCCGGAGGCCTGCAGGGCGCGCAGGAGGCTCTTGGACGTGTTGGTCTGGTCATATTCCTCGTTGTAGACGAAGGATGCCTGGGGGAACGCCTCGATGATGTGCTCGAGCTTGTAACCGACGACGATGGTGACGCGGGCCAGGGATCCGAATGCGTGCTCGATGTTGTCGAACTGCTGACGCATGATCGACCGGCCGTCGCTGAGTTCCGTGAGCGGCTTGGGCAGTGAACGACCCAGTCTGCTGCCCATTCCCGCTGCCAAAATGACTACCTGGGTGGCCATATTTGTCTCCTTAACAGTGTCGGGCTACCTGCGCCCGGTTCGAAAAATGTCGAGCCAGTTTGCCTGTGGTTCACCTCGTCTTTTCCGTTCAGACACACCAACATGAAAGGGTCAGTCTACCCGAAGTGCCCCTTTCGGGTGCCGCCGCGTGGAATCGGCCCCGGTGAACGGGCCGGATCGAGCGCGTTTTCGGCGGGATTCGCGCCCGCCATCCAGTCTTGTCGGAGGGTCGTTGGTAGGGTTGGCGAGGTGACTCACGTGCCTCCCAACTCCGAGCCCAACGAGCCGACCACAACTGTGCCCGCGTCCGATTCGGCCCCGTCGAACGACGCAGCCACTCCGGCGCGTCCGGCCAAGACGACGCCCGACCGCGCAACCTCGGCGCGCACCGCTTCACCCCGAACTCCGGCAGCCCGAACCCCCGTCGCCCGAACCCAGAAGCCCCGCGCCAGCCCGGTTCGCAAGGTTGCCGCGGCTCCCCAGAAACCCGCTGATCCGGCCGAGCCGTCCCCGACCCATGTCGCCCCTGCGGCAGGAGCCGCGGCCAAGACCCGCACGACCGCAGAAAAGGCCGAGACGGCCGCTCGTCAACGCGCCGCGAGGGCGAGCGCGGCGAAGTCGCGTGCCGCGAAGGCTGCCGTCGTCCGTGCGGAGGCCCTTGCCGCCGCGGAAGCCCTCGCCCAGGCGCAGGCCGAGGCGGAGGCGGAGGCTCGTGCCCGTGCCGAAGCCGAAGAGTACGCAG
>NZ_JASJVF010000114.1:0-10268 GCF_035019805.1 Cryobacterium sp. 10I1 | reverse complement strand
CGTCGCAGCCCGAGATGACGGCGGCCAGGGCCTGGTCGGCGGCGCGTGGCTGCCAGGCCGGGCGGTAGGACAGCCGGGTGACGGCCACCTGCGCACGCGGGCGGACGGGAGTCAGCGCCTCGATCTCGTCGAGGACTTCGCCTTCGATGTCCGGATCGGAGAAGCGGAAGCCGAGGACGGCCACGGCGTCGTCCGCGACGACGTTGGCCAGGCCGGGGGCTGTGATGGAACCGAGGTTGTAGAGCACCTTGGCGGCCGGGTGTTCTTCGGCGCGGATCGTGGCCCTGGCCGCGATGTCGCGCACCCGCAGCAACTGGTCGATGATCTCCTCCGTCGCGGAGACTCCCTTCTCGGGGTCGAGGGCGGCGTGGGCGGGAACACCGGAGACGGCGAGAGCGAGGCGGGTGCTGCCGAGACGCCCGACCTTGAGGTCGCCGTCGGGGTGCGGCGACTCGAAGCCGATCGCCGCAGAACAGCCGTCGGCCGTGGCCAGGAGCAGCGCGCCAGAGGTCGGGGAGCCGATTTCCTCGTCTGCCGTGACGATGATCCGCACCGGCACGTGGTCCACGGCACCGGCATCGCCCAGGGCGCGGAGCAGCTCGAGGGCCTCTTCCATGACCACCAGGCCGGATTTCATGTCGTAGGCCCCTGGGCCGGTGATGCGGATTCCATCGCTCGTCCACGGCACGTCGCCGGCGAGGGTGCCGACCGGCCACACCGTGTCGGAGTGCCCGATCAGGAGAACGGGAGCGGCGCCGACGCCACTGCCCCTCCCGGGGAAGTCAGCGACCACGTGGGGGCCTCCCGGAGTCGGGTGCAGCACCACCGTGCCGCCGAGTCCGGAATAGCGGGCGGCGAGTGCATCCGCGAACGCCGTGATGGCCGCGCCCGCCCCGGTCGGCGTTTCGCGCAGCACGTAGTGCTCGAGGGTCGCCAGCGCACGAGCCCGCGCGGAGGCGTCCGGAATGACGGGTCCAGTGGATGTGATGACGGCATCTCCTCAGGCGGTGGCAGGCTCGGAACAGGTAGAAGATATGTTACCTATCCTTCGACCAGTTCGCGGATTTGCTTGAGAGTTA
This sequence comes from Cryobacterium sp. 10I1, assembly GCF_035019805.1. NCBI lineage: Bacteria > Bacillati > Actinomycetota > Actinomycetes > Micrococcales > Microbacteriaceae > Cryobacterium > Cryobacterium sp. 10I1. Next base: position 9,189 of record NZ_JASJVF010000114.1, on the reverse strand, counting down.
CGAAACGAATACCACACATAAGTTGTTTATGATTGTCAGATTGGTTCTGGAACATCGTGTTCCGACAAGACGAGGACAGGGAAACGACACAACATGGGTGACCTGAAACTCACGGTGGAATCCACCCGGTCACGCGCCGAGTTCAGCCACGCCAGCGAGCTGTATACCCGGGTGTTCGGCTATACCGCGGCCGATCACAGCCTGAACCCGAAGCTGCTCTCGGCAATCGTGGGCAACGGCGGTGCGGCCGTTGCCGCGCGGGACGGCGCCGGCGAGCTCGTCGGTTTCGCCTACGGCTTCGTGGGTTTCGAATCCGGGGCGCCCTACCTGTACTCGCAGGCCGCGTTCATCGACCCCGCCTGGCAGGGCAAGGGAGTGGGCCGCCTGCTGAAGCAGGAACAGGCCATCATCGCGAGAGCAGAGGGACTCACCTCGATGCGCTGGGCGTTCGACCCGACCCTTGCCCGCAATGCCCACTTCAACCTCGACGTGCTCGGCGCCTGCGGAGTGCGCTTCACCGCGAACTACTACGACGAGCCGTTCTCCGACCGCCTGATCGTCGACTGGGCGCTCTCGGGCGCCACCGGTACCGAGTCGGCCACGCCGCCCCGCGCCGCGGCGTCGATCCCCCCGGGCTTCCCCGTCGTGGACCCCACAGCACTGGGAACGACGCTACCCCGGCACTGGGGTCGGCCGGTGGGCGACGGCGACGTCATCCACGTGCCGATCCCGTCCGACAATCCCGCGAAGACGCTCGCCCCCGTCATCGTCCAGGCATTGAGAGCCGCCGTGGCCGAAACCTTCACCGAGCTGTTCGAGCGCGGCTACGTCGCCGAATCCTGCGTCCGGGTTGACGGCACGAGCGCCGCATACGTCTTCGTCGCGGCCAGCTCCCAGGAGGCCGCGCCGCGCATCCGCCAGGCAGCCCGTTGACAGAGGCGAACGAGGCCCTCACAAGCCCGGAGGACCGGTACGCCGCACGACTGCAGAAGCGGTCGTCGTCGTCGGTCTTGCGCGCGCGCATCGTGGAGAGCGAAAAGAAGAACCTTGCCGAGACCTTCGCCCACCTCGGGGAAGACGATGCCCTCGTTCGCGCGCCGGCCCGGATCGTGGCCGCCCGCAGGCGGTATGTGCTCGGCGCGGGCAAGTCATTCGCATACGCGACCCTGTTCGCCTGGGACCTCTCGGCAGGACTCTCTCAGGTGCTCCTTATCGACGAAGCCGCCGTCCGCTCGATCGACGTCCTCAGCGACGTCCGCCCGACCGATGTGCTCGTCGTGTTCTCGTTCCGCCGGTACCAGCGGCAGAGCGTGCTCGTCGCCGAACGGTTCGCCGAGGCCGGCGGAACCGTGATCGCCGTCACGGACTCCCCCGATGCTCCGGTCGCAGCCTTCGCCACCGAAACCGTGACCGTGCCGACCAGCAGCGCCTCGTACGCCGACTCCCCCACGGCGGTCGCCGCCGTCATCCACCTGGTGAGTACCTTGAGTATTGCCAGTGCCAAAGGAGCCCGGCGCAGGTTCGCCGAGCGGGAGCAGCTGAACCAGATCCTGAACAGTTACGTGGAGTGAACGATGGACGAGCGCAGCACCGAACGCAGCACCGAAGGAGCACGATGAAGGTAGTGGGCGTTTCCCTGTTCGTCACCCGGTTGCCGCTGGTGCACGGTTTCGAGACCAGTTCTCACCGCAAGAGCCACCTCGACCACATCGTGGTGCGCCTCACCGACGAATCCGGCGCGGTCGGCTGGGGCGAGATCGCCTCGGCGAGCGACCCCTTCTACTCCTCGGAGACCGTGGACACGGCGCTCCTCGTCGCGAAGAAATACATCGTCCCCGCGATCATCGGGCACGAGTGGGAGACGCCGGCCGAGCTGGCGACGACGTGGGCACGCATCCGCGGCCACGAGTTCGCCAAGGCCGGCTTCGACATGGCCGCGTGGAGCCTGTACTCCGGCGCGCGCGACGAACCGCTGTCTGCGGCACTGGGCGGCACCCGCGCCGAGGTCGCCGCGGGCGTCTCCCTCGGCATCGAATCCTCCATCGACGCCCTGCTCACCGAGGTCAGCCGCCATGTCGACGCCGGCTACCGCCGGGTGAAACTCAAGATCAAGCCGGGCTGGGACATCGGTCCCGTTCGGGCGGTACGCGCCGCCTTCCCGAAGCAGGACGTCCATGTCGACGCGAACGGGATCTACGCGGATACCGACGAAACCACGGCCCTGATGCGCGGTCTCGACGAATTCGGCCTCAGCATGATCGAACAGCCGTACGCACCCCGCAATTTCGTCGCCCATGCCAGGCTCCAGGCCACCCTGGAGACCCCGATCTGCCTCGACGAGGGGGTCGTGGACCTCGACGACATCGGCACGATGATCGCCCTCGGCGCCGGCCGGATCCTGAACATCAAGGTGTCACGGATGGGCGGTCTCACGGTTGCCCGCGCCGCACACGATCTCGCGAGGGATGCGGGCATCCCGGTGTGGTGCGGCGGGATGCACGAGTTCGGCATCGGGCGCGCGGCCAACGTCGCCCTGTCGTCGCTGCCCAACTTCAGCTACCCGTCCGATGTGTCGGCGTCGGAGAAGTATTACGCAAAGGACATCATCGACCCCCCGGTCACCGCACTCGACGGCATGGTGACCGTTCCCACCGGGCCGGGTCTCGGCTACGCGGTGCTGCCCGACTGGATTTCCGAGAACACGATCAGCCACGATCACTATGGAGTAGAACGATGAGCACAGCAGACACGAATCCCGTTGCGACGAACGCGGACGCCTCGCCCACAGACGGTGCGGACGCCCGCGTGCTGTTCATGCTGGACGACCCGACCCAGACCGGAACGGATGCCTCCGCGCTCGCGGCCTCGGTCCGTCGGGCCGACCCGGCAGACCCGCAGATCTCGGTGCTCGACCTCGCGGTGACCCGCGGCGACGGCATCTTCGAAACGCTCGACGCCATCGACGGTTTCGGCCAGGCCCTCGAGCCGCACCTGGCCCGTCTGTCCAATTCGGCCAGGTTGCTCGACCTGCCGGCTCCGTGCCTCGACCTCTACCGCGAGGGCATCCGCCAGGGAATCGCAGCGTCGACCCACCCACGCCTGTCGGTCAAGCTCGTGCTCACCCGCGGCATCGAGGGCGCCGGCCGGTGCACGGGCTGGGTCTTCGTCGACCCGGAACCCGACTTCACCGAAGCGCGCACCCACGGCCTGAAGGTGGTCACCCTGGACCGCGGTTACCGCCACGATGTCGCCCAGACGTCCCCGTGGTTGCTGCAGGGAGCGAAGACCCTCTCCTACGCGGTGAACAAGTCGGTCTACCGTGAGGCGGAGCGCCGGGGAGCCGACGACGTGATCTTCATCAGCAGCGACGGGTTCGTCCTGGAAGGGCCGACATCGACAGCCGTGCTGCAGTTCGGCAGGCACCTCGTCACGCCGTCGACCGACCAGGGCATCCTGGCCGGCACGGCACAGGCCGCCTTCTTCGCGTACGCGGAGGCGAACGGGCTGACCACCGAGTACCGCACCGTCACTCCCGACGAGCTGCAGGCCGCAGACTCTGTCTGGCTCGCCTCGAGCGTGCGGCAGATCGTGCCGATCGTCGAGATCGACGGGGTCGCCCGCGGCTTCGACGCCGAGCTCCACACCGCAGCGCTGGACTACCTGGTCACTCGCCGCAGCTGAGTCCGTGCTGTACGACCCCAGGCCTCGCGGCCCCGTGCGTCACGGGGCCGTGGGGATCGCGAGAGCCGCCACGATGTCCTCCGCCCGCGCCCAGTACGCCGCGTAGTGCTCGGGGTCGGCGTTGACCTGGACCGCGTGGGCAAGCAGTGTCGGCTCCATCTCCTTCCAGCCGGCGACCTTCGTCAGCTTGGTGAAGAAATTCTGCGCAGAGACGTAGGGGTCCATCCGGTCGGCCAGTGTTCCCCAGGCGCCGTTGTCGCGCTGCTGGAACAGCCCGCGGCTGTCGGCACCTGCCGCGTCGCCGTGGTCGAGCACCCGCAAACCCGACTCGCCCAGGGCCGTCATCACGCCGACGGTCTGGGTGTGCGTCCCGATCCCGAGATCCCGCCCGGCATTCATGATGTGCGCGGCATTGACCAGGCGGTCCTGGCAATAGCCGGCAACAGGCCCGGCGGGCACGGTGATCGCGCCGACGACGACGGGGTCGGCCGTCGGACACGTGACCACGGTGCCGGGCACGGCGCCGAATCCCAGGCCCACGAGGTTCCAGCCGGTGAAGCCGAGAACGGCGCAGAGTGCCACGGCCATACCGATGATCGCGATCCGGCGCGTTCGTCTGCCGTCCTGCCTCTCCAGCTGGGGCACGACGACTCCCTTCGCGAGCATCATTCGACGGTCCGTCGACGAGGTACTGGTGTCGACGAGGTACCGGTGTCGACGAGGTACCCAGTGGGGTACCTCACGACGTTAGCCAGTGAATCTATGCGCCAGCCCTGAGCCCGCCCGTCTGGCCCATATGTCCCGTCTGTGCAGTCTGTGCAGTCTGTGCAGTCTGTGCAGTCTGTGCAGTCTGGCCCACCTGGCCCGTGCTCTGGTCGACCAGCCAGTCGAGCAGGAGGCCGCTGGCTCGATCGTGACCACCGTCCACGCCATGTTGGAGGTCATGCCAGAGCTGCGGTGCGCTGCCGACGATGCCGCGGTCGGCGATGAATCCCGTCAGGGGGCAGGCATCGATGACGAAGGGATGCGGGGATCCCCAGCGTGTGAATTGCCAGTGATACGCGAGCGCGCCGAGCTCGGTGTGCAGTCGGCCGGCCCGGTCAGGACGATGGAATCCCTCGGGAAGCCCGAAACCTGCCGCCCAGGACGGCACGTCCGCGGCCGGCATCGGGCGTGCGAAGTAGTAGCCCTGGCCGAGCGAGGCGCCGAGCACGGATGCCGCCTCGGCGAGGCCGGCGTTCTCGATTCCCTCCAGAACGACGGCCGCGCCCATATCCCGACCCATCTGGGACAGGGTCGCGATGAGGCTGAGCGTCTCGACCGGTTTCGTGGCGACGCCGGCGAGCAGCCCGCGGTCGATCTTGATCGAGTCGAACGGCAACTGGGCAAGCCGTTTCAGGCTGCTGTGGCCGGAGCCGAGGTCGTCGAGGGCGAGCCCGACGCCGAGGCCGGTGAGCTCCTCGAGAACGGAGCGCGAGGCGGCCGCATCCAGCTCCTGCGTCTCGAGCAGTTCGAGGCTGAGCCTGTTCGGGGTCAGCCCGTGCCGGCGCAGTGCATTCGCGACCCATCGGGTGCACCGGGGGTGCCGCAGGGTCGACGGGGCAAGGTTCACCGAGACGTCGAGGGCCAGTCCGTCCTGCTCCCACCGGGCGACCCAGCCGAGGGCCTCGTTGAGTCCGATCCGGAAGAGCTCGTCGAGGTCGTTGCTACTGAGCTGATGCACAAAGCTGTCCGGCGGGACGACGGTGCCGTCGGCGAGAGTCAGCCGGGCGAGGGCCTCGACGCGACGGAGGGTCCCGTCGAACAGCCCGATGATCGGTTGCATGTGCATCGACAGTCCCCCGGCGAACAGGCGTTCCCGATGCGCGCGGGATCGCTCCCCTCGGCGGAAATCGCTCGCGGCCATCGTCGTGTCCCACTCGACAATCGGTCCTGTGGGAGCGAGTCGCCACCACGAGTCCGGACGTGACAGATCCGACCCCGGCTCGGGGAGCGCCTGGCTCGCCAGCCGGAGAACGTGAGGCCCGGAACTCCGCGCGGGAAAAGGCGTGATCCCCATGGTCATCCCGAGCATCACGGACTCGCCATCGACCGGGAACGGGGTCTCGACGGCTTCGTGCAGGCGCTCGAGCCGGGCGGCCAGCTCAGGCGATGCGTCGTCACAGAGGCCCTCGAGGACGACGACGAATTGGTCGCCGCTGAAGCTCGCGAGGTAATCGCCACCGCGGAGCCGGCCCTTCAGTCGTCGGGCGAATTCCGCGAGCACGTCATCGGCTCCGGAGAATCCGAACGAATGCCGGACCTGCCCGACATGCTCGAGGGCGATCAGCCCGAGCCCGGCACGGTCGGGGCGGCCTGTGGGTGCGGCATCCGTTGATCGCCGTTGCAGGTACGACTCGAAGCCGAACCGGTTCGGAAGTCCGGTCACGGCTTCGTGGCCGGCCTGGAAGTCCAGCTGCTCCTGCAGGGCGATCCTCGTGTTGATATCGCGCTGCACGCTGACGAAGTGCGTGATCACGCCGGCGGGGTCCCGGAGCGGCACGATGCTCAGTCCGTTCCAGAACGGCGAGCCGTCCTTGCGATAGTTGAGAATGTCGCCCTCGAAGCCTTCCCCAGCCTCGAGTGCCTGCCGGATCGACCCCCGGACGGCGGCACTGGACCCCGATCCCTGCAGAAGCCGACAGTTGGTCCCGAGGATCTCGTCCTCGCTGTACCCGGTGATCGCCGTGAACGCGGCGCTGACGTGCAGGATATTCTGCGCCGCGTCGGTGATCAGGGAGACAGTGGACGTCGCGGCGAACGCCCGCGCGAGCAGCTCAGCGCCGGCGCCGGGCACCGCGTTGTTCCCGACCGGTTCGGATCGGTTCGGAAAGATCGGACTGACCATGCGATTCATACATCCCCCGAGCGCAAGCGCCGCCAGACCCCGGAAACGGACGGACGCGATCTCACTCTAGACCGGGAGGAGCGCCGCGGATGCCGCATCGGTATTACGCCGATCCCCGCACAATCAGATCGGTGGGCACGACGATCGCGGCGGTCCGCTCCCCCTTGATCACTTCGAGAAGGAGCCGCACCATTTCTTCGCTGATCCGGTCGAATGGCTGGTGCATCGTGGTCAGTGGTGGCACGGCCGTGAGAGCGACGGGCGCGTCGTCGAATCCGGCGACGGCGACATCCTCCGGAACCCTCCGGCCGAGACTTACCAGGGCGTCGATGGCGCCGGCCGCCATCATGTCGTTCGCCACGAAGACTGCGTCCAGGTCCGGGCGCCGGTCCAGCAGCTCGGTCATTGCCTCAGCACCGCTCGCGCGACTGTAGTCTCCATGCGCGACCAGCGTCTCGTCGAAGTCATCGCCGAGCTCGTCGACGTAGGCCTGATACCGTTTCATTCCGCCGGACGTGTCTCCGGGACCGGTGATCGTCGCCAACCGGGCGCGTCCGGTCCCACGCAGATATTTCACCATCTCCCGGGCCCCGTCGTAATCATCGGCGGCAACGTAACCCAGCTTGCGTTCGAACCCGAGCGGCACCCCACAGGCGATCGCCGGGATGCCCGCGGCCACGATGTCCGAGATCAGCCCGTGCCTGCTGCTGTGCGAGGAAACCAGGAGGACACCGTCGACGTGACCTGCCGTGACGAACTCGGTCGCCCGACGCTGCTCGTCCTCACTTCCGGCCATCAGCAGCACCAGGGAGATGTCGTGCCGGGAGAGAGCCTTGGAGGCGCCACGCATCAGCACGGCGAAGTTCGGGTCTTCGAACAGGCGTTCCTGGTCCTCCGTGAGGAGGAACGCGACCGAGTTGGCCCGGCTCGTGGCGAGGCTCCTGGCGTGCGGGTTGACCCGGTATCCGGTCTTCTTGATGGCCGCATTCACGCTCTGCAGGGAATCCGGGCTCACCCAGTGACCGCCGTTGAGCACCCTCGAGACGGTGCCTCGAGAGACGCCGGCTTCCGCGGCGACATCATCGATCGTGGGGCGGCGTTTGGCGGTGGGCGGGGTCACGGACAAAGCCTACCCGCGCCTACTTGACGGCCCCGGCGGCCAGGTCGACCTTCCAGTAGCGCTGCAGTACGAGGAACAGGATCACCAGCGGGATGATCGACAGCAGCGCACCGCTGATCACGAGCGTGTACATCGCCGGGGCGGTCGCACCCTGGTTGAGCAGGCCGCTCAATCCGACCGTGACCGGGTACAGTGCGTCGTTGCCGAGCATGATGTACGGCAGCATGAAGTTGTTCCACACCGCCACGAACTGGAACAAGAAGATTGTCACGAGGCCAGGGGCCATCATCGGCAACGCGATCCGGTTGAAGATGCGCAGTTCGCCTGCGCCTTCGGTGCGTGCGGCTTCGATGACGTCGGTCGGCACAGAGGCGGCAGCATAGATCCGCGCCAGGTAGATGCCGTACGGACTGATGATCTGGGGCAGCAGCACGGACCAGAAGGTGTTCGTCATCCCCACGGAGGCGAACAGGAAGTATTGCGGGATCGCCAGGATGACGCCCGGAACGAGCACGCCCATCAGCAGGACGGAGAAGACCGCCTTCTTGCCCGGGAACTCGAACTTCGCGAGGACGTAACCGGAGATGGCGGAGATCCAGGTGGAGGCGAGTGCCCCGATCCCGGCGTAGAGCGCCGTGTTGAGCACCCAGCGCCAGTACAGTCCGCCCCGGTACTGGGTCAGTTCGACGATGTTGTCCCACAGGTGGGTGCTCGGCATCAGCGTGAACGTGGAGAACAGCTCAGAACTGTTCTTGCTCGCGGCCATGACAACCCAGAACACCGGAAAGAGGCAATAGATGGCGCCGACGAGCAGGATGCCGGTCGAGACGAAACTCGGCTTAACCCGGATCGAGTCGGCTGATCCGCGGACCCTGCGGGGCCTGGTTCGGGGAATGCTGAAGGTGGTCACGGTCTAGTCCTCCTGGCCGAACGCGCGTTTCTGCACGACTCGCAGGAACAGGAATGAGAAAGCAAAGGTGACGACAGCGATGATGATCGAGGTCGCGGCCGCAGAGTAGATGTCGTCGCGGGTGAAGGCGTCACGGTAGACGAGCATGAGTGGCGACCAGCTCGTCGAGAGGCTGTTGGTGAGCGGGCGCAGTGTCGTCGGTTCGGCGAACACCTGCAGCGTGGCGACCATGGAGAAGAGGGCGGTCATCACGATGGAGGGAGCGATGATGGGGATCTTGATCCGCCAGGCCACCTGCACCTCCGTGCAGCCATCGAGCTTCGCCGCCTCGTAGATGTCCGTCGGCACGGCCTTCAGCGAGGTGTACATCACGATCATGTTGAAACCGACCCCGCCCCAGAGCGCAATGTTCGCGATCGCGAAGAGCACCGTTGATGAGTCCAGCACTCCGGGCACGTCCCAGCCCAGGCGTTCGAAGACCCAGTAGAACGGGCTCACCGCCGGAAGGTAGAGGAAGCCCCAGAGGAGCGAGCTGATCACGGCGGGCACGGCGAAGGGCAGGAAGATGGCGGTCCGGGAGAATCCCGCGGC
>NZ_JASJVF010000113.1:0-10305 GCF_035019805.1 Cryobacterium sp. 10I1 | reverse complement strand
ATATCCGATGGCGCGAACTTGACCCCGCCGATGTCGACCCAGTCCGCGCCATCGGATATCGCCTGGTGCGCGGCAGCGACGGCCTTGTCCAGGGCGAAGGTGGCGCCCTGGTCGAAGAACGAGTCTGGGGTGCGATTGATGATCGCCATCACCGCGATCTCGCGATCGAAATCGAATTCGCGGCCGCCGATCATGCGACGGGGATGGATGAAAACGGGAAACGCGGCGGTACCGCCCGCCATCAGGAACCCACCCCTGGCGTCTCGGCGACCGCTCGACCGGCGTCGGCGCCGTGGCTCCGGGCGGCCGCGGGGCCGAGGAGGCTGTCGAGGCTTCGGGATTCGTCCCTCAGCGCGGACACGTCGACGCGGACGCGCGACCTGATCAGATTCTGGACGGATTCGTTGACATCCCAGACATTGACGTTCATGCCCGCAACCACACGGCCGTCGGCGACCCAGAACGCGACGAACTCGCGGGCAGTCCGGTCTCCCCGGAACACCAGCTCCGCATCCCTCGCCAAATCACCATACCCCGAGTATTCCATTCCGAGGTCGAATTGATCCGTGTAGAAGTAGGGAATCTCCTCGTAGCTCACCGCACGGTCGAGCATGGAGAGTGCGGCGGCCCGGCCGGCATTCTCGGCGTTCGCCCAGTGCTCGACCCGGAGGTGGTGTCCGAGAACGGGATGGAACACGCTCGCGACGTCACCGACCGCGAAAACCCCTGGCTCGTTGGTGCGGAAGGCCGCGTCGACGACGATGCCGTCTGCCACCTCGAGCCCCGCGTCGAGAGCGAGCCGCGTATTGGGTGTCGCGCCGATCCCGACCACGACGACGTCCGCGAGCACGACCTCTCCGGACGACCCGTCCTGGCCGGGGGTCCCGTCCGTGGCCGCCTGGAGCCGGACGCCCGTGACCCTTCCGTCCGTGCCGAGGATCTCGGCCACGCCGGTCTCCATTCGCAGGTCTACCCCGTTGGCCCGGTGGAGCGCGGCGAAGACTCCGCCGATCTCCGCGCCGACCGCGCGCTGCAGCGGCACGGCGCCCTGGCCGAGCACCGTCACGTCGTTGCCGTAGCTGCGGGCAGCCGCCGCAACCTCGAGTCCGATCCAGCCGGCTCCGACCACGACGATCCGGCGTCCCCCTGGCGCGAGCGCCGCCTTCAGCCGGGTCGAGTCGGCCACGGTGCGCAGGAGGTGGACGCCGTCCAGGTCTCCCCCGGGGCCGGGGAACGGCCGGGCGGCCGCCCCGGTCGCGAGAAGGAGCCGGTCATAGTGCAGCGTCCCGCCGCCGGCGTAGCTCAGCTGCCGCGCGTCGAGGGTGAGCGCCGTCACCGCGCGACCCCGCACGACCTCGATGTCCTGTGCGGCATACCAGTCGGCCGGGTGCACGTCGATCGAGTCGCGGGCGGATGTCCCGGCGAGGAAATCCTTGGACAGCGGCGGCCGGATATAGGGGTACTCGGCCTCCTCGCCAAGCAGAACGACCCGTCCGTCGAAGCCTTCGACGCGAAGCGCCTCTGCCGCGCGCGCCCCGGCGAGGCCGGCCCCGACGATCACACATGTTGCGATTTTCATGGCGTTCTCCCGTTCGAATCCGTCGCGGCGTCCACCTCCGATCAGCCCCGGCGGCTCCGCTCCCCACCCACAATCTACTCACGTCCGAACCACACCGGTCACTCACAGCAAAGGTCCAGCTAACGCGCAGATACTGGTCCAATGACTGATGGCCCCCGCATTCTTATTGTCGACGACGAGCCCAACATCCGGGATCTCCTCACCACCAGCTTGCGCTTCGCCGGCTTCGCCGTGCGGGCCGTCGGCAACGGCGCCCAGGCGATCTCCGCCGTGCTCGAAGAGGAACCCGACCTGATCATCCTCGACGTCATGCTTCCCGACATGAACGGCTTCGGCGTGACCAAACGCCTCCGTTCCGCCGGCTACACGGCGCCGATCCTGTTCCTCACCGCCAAGGACGACACCGAAGACAAGATCACCGGCCTCACGGTCGGCGGCGACGACTACGTGACCAAGCCGTTCAGCCTCGACGAGATCGTGGCCAGGATCAAGGCCATCCTCCGCCGCACGATGCACGCCGACGAAGACGCCGTCATCCGCGCGGGCGAACTGACCATGGACCAGGACACCCACGAGGTCCTCGTCGGCGAAGAACCCATCGAGCTCAGCCCGACCGAGTTCAAGCTGCTCCGTTACCTGATGCTCAACCCGAACCGGGTGCTCTCGAAGGCGCAGATCCTGGACCACGTCTGGGAATACGACTTCAACGGCGACGCCGGCATCGTCGAGTCCTACATCTCCTACCTACGGCGCAAGGTCGACGCGCACTCCTCAGAGCCGCTGATCCAGACCAAGCGCGGCTTCGGCTACATGCTCAAGGCTGCCAAGGCATAGTCCCAGACTGCACAAATAGACTGGCAGCCTGATGCATCAGTCACTCACGGAGCGGTGGAACCGCATATCCCTCAGGTCCAAGATCACCGGCGTGACCGTTCTCATGCTCACGCTCGGTCTCCTGGTCTCCGGGATCGGCACGATGGCCATGCTCCGGCAGTACGTGATCCAGCAGGTCGACGCGCAGCTCCAGGCGGATGCCCAGACGACGTCGGTCGCATACACCGCGAACGCCCTCGGGCAGAATAACGGCACCGTCGTTCCCTCGGACTACTTCGTCGCCCTGTACGACGAGAACGGCGAACTCCGCTACCATTCCTGGACCGACGTGCCCGTACGCGAGCTGCCGCAGATCACCATGCCCCTTGACCTCCAGTCGGTCAACGCGCTCAACGGCCAGACCATGCGCCTGCAGGACGCCTCGCACGACACCGAGTTCCTCGCGGTCGCGGTGCCGCTCGTCACCAACGTCCACGGCACCTACGGCACCCTCGTCATGGCCGTCTCGCTCAAGCAGTCCGAGAACACCGTCGGCACCTACCTCACGATCTTCCTCGGCTTCGGCCTGGGCGTCGTGCTCCTGGGCGGACTGATCACCCGGTTGCTCGTGACGAGCACGTTCGCCCCCCTGCGCGAGGTGGAGCGCACGGCCGCGGCGATTGCTGACGGCGACTTCAGCCAGCGGCTCGGCGGGGCGACCCCGAACACCGAAGTCGGCCGGCTCAACCGTTCCCTCAACACCATGCTCAGCAGGATCGATCGCCTGTTCAAGGAACGGGCGCGCACGATCGACCAGATGCGCCGCTTCGTCGGCGACGCGAGTCACGAGCTCCGCACCCCCCTCGTCTCCGTGCGCGGCTACGCCGAGCTCTACCGGATGGGTGCCCTGCAGACTCCGGAAGAGGTCGCCCAGGCGATGGAGCGCATCGAGAAGGAAGCGATCCGGATGGGCGGCCTCGTCGAGGACCTCCTCGAACTCGCCCGTCTGGACGAGACGAAGCCACTCGCGCTCACCCCCGTCGACCTGCTCCCCCTCGCCCGCGATGCGGCGCTCGACGCGATGGCCTCCGCCCCCGGTCGCACCATCACGGTCGTGACGGCGGCTCCCGACACGGACGAAGAGCCTGTCGTCCCGTTGGCCCCCGCCATCGACCTCGCGCACTCCACCGGCGAGGTCCCGACCTCCGCACTCGTGACGGTCCCCAAGCGGGCAGGCGAGGCCGTGGCCGTCCCGCACACGAACACGGTTTCCTTCGCCGGTGCGACCCTCGCGCGACTACGGACCCGTCGCCCCCGTAAAGCGGATGCTCTCGCCATCCTCCCCGAGCCAGTGCCGACCGCTGCCCCGACCGCCGCGATCCCCGCCGTCGTCATGGCCGAAGAGAACAAGATCCGACAGGTCATCACCAATCTGATGGGCAATGCCCTTCGCTTCAGCCCCGCTGACAGCCCCATCGAACTCGAGATCGCCGTCGACCGACGGAACCAGCGCGCATCCGTCGCCGTAATCGACCATGGCGAGGGCATCCCGCCGCAGATCCGCGACAAGATATTCCAGCGCTTCTGGCGCGCCGACACCTCCCGTGCACGCGAGACCGGTGGCAGCGGACTCGGCCTGGCGATCGTCGCGTCGATCGTCGCCAGCCACAACGGCACCGTCCAGGTCGTCGAAACCCCGGGCGGCGGCGCGACCTTCCGGGTCTGGTTCCCTCTCGCAGAGTCCCCGAACGCGCCGCAGCGCCTCGCGATCACCCCGGCGCCCTGACCCCGGCGGCTCCTCCCCTGGCGCGGGTGGCGGTGAGTTGTCCCCAGCCGGGGCGTACTCGCCGGCCCGGCGCGGCATCCGCCATACGGTGGCAGCACACCCCTCGAAAGGACTGCAGATGCCCCGGTACCAGGTAGACAGTGAACTCGTGCTCAGCACCACGACGACGGCCAGGGCGACGCTCGGTCGGATCCAGGCGGAGGTTGCCGCGCTGCTCGGCCAACTGACCGGGCTGGAGGGTTCGTGGACCGGGCAGGCCGCCGCCGCGTTCCAGGCCGCCGTGACGGACTGGCGGGCGACTCAGCAGCAGGTTGCGCAGAGCGCTGAAAGCCTCGGCCAGGCGCTCAACCAGGCCGGCCAGCAGTATGCCGAGATCGAGCAGGCCAACGCGCGGCTCTTCGCCCGGTAGCGGCGTCCGCCGCATTGTGGCGCATGCCGGGACGCGGCGGATGCCGGACGTGCGGAGACCGGATCGGGATCGTGCCTGTCCGGACGCGAAAACAGGGCGCCTCCCGGAGGAGACGCCCTGTTGGCGGTGAAGCGGTGAAGCGGTCTAGCTATCGAGCAGGGTGGACTTAGAAGTCCATTCCGCCGGACGGGTCGCCGACCGGAGCAGCGTTCTTTTCCGGCTTGTCGGCGACAACGGCCTCGGTGGTGAGGAAGAGTCCGGCAATCGACGCGGCGTTGAGCAGCGCGGAGCGGGTGACCTTCACCGGGTCATTGATGCCGGCGAGGAGCATGTCAACGTACTCACCGGTCGCGGCGTTGAGGCCCCAACCGATCGGCAGGTTGCGCACCTTGTCGGCGACGACGCCGGGCTCGAGACCCGCGTTGAGGGCGATCTGCTTGAGCGGGGCGTCGATGGCAACCTTGACGATGTTCGCGCCGGTCGCCTCGTCTCCGACGAGCTCGAGCTTCTCGAACGCGGTCTTGCCGGCCTGGATGAGGGCGACGCCACCACCGGCGACGATGCCCTCTTCGACAGCAGCCTTCGCGTTGCGGACGGCGTCCTCGATACGGTGCTTACGCTCCTTGAGCTCAACCTCCGTCGCGGCGCCGGCCTTGATGACGGCAACGCCGCCGGCGAGCTTGGCGAGACGCTCCTGGAGCTTCTCACGGTCGTAGTCGCTGTCGGTGTTCTCGATCTCGTTGCGGATCTGCTGAACGCGACCGGCGATGGCTTCGGGGTCTCCGGCGCCTTCGACGATGGTCGTCTCGTCCTTGGTGATGACGATCTTGCGCGCGTTGCCGAGCAGGTCGAGGGTGACGTTCTCAAGCTTGAGGCCGACCTCCTCGGAGATGACCTGGCCACCGGTGAGGATGGCGATGTCCTGCAGCTGGGCCTTGCGACGGTCGCCGAAGCCGGGAGCCTTGACGGCGACCGACTTGAAGATGCCGCGGATCTTGTTCACAACGAGCGTGGCCAGAGCCTCGCCGTCGACGTCCTCGGCGATGATGAGGAGCTGCTTGCCGGTCTGGATGACCTTGTCCACGATCGGGAGGAGGTCCTTGATGTTGGAGACCTTGGAGTTGACGATCAGGATGTAGGGGTCTTCGAAGACCGCTTCCTGACGGTCGGGGTCGGTCACGAAGTACGCGGACAGGAAGCCCTTGTCGAAGCGCATGCCTTCGGTGAGCTCGAGCTCGGTGCCGAGGGTGTTGGACTCCTCGACGGTGACGACGCCTTCCTTGCCGACCTTGTCGATCGCCTCGGCGATGATCGCGCCGATTTCAGCGTCGCCGGCAGAGATGGATGCGGTGGCCGCGATCTCTTCCTTGGTCTCGACCTCTTTGGCGTTGGCGATCAGCTCTGCGATGACCGCAGCGGTGGCCTTTTCAATGCCGCGCTTGAGGCTGATCGGGTCTGCGCCGGCTGCGACGTTGCGCAGGCCTTCGCGGACGAGCGCCTGGGCGAGGACGGTCGCGGTGGTCGTTCCGTCGCCGGCAACGTCGTCGGTCTTCTTGGCGACCTCTTTGACGAGTTCCGCACCGATCTTCTCGTACGGGTCGTCGAGTTCGATTTCCTTGGCGATCGAGACACCGTCGTTGGTGATCGTGGGGGCGCCCCACTTCTTCTCCAATACGACGTTACGTCCGCGCGGGCCGAGGGTGACCTTGACCGTGTCAGCGAGGATGTTCAGGCCACGCTCAAGGCCACGACGGGCCTCTTCGTTGAAAGCAATGATCTTTGCCATATGTGTTTCTCGTCCCTCCCGGACGTTACCAAAACGGTGATGGGTTGGCACTCAAAAGGAGAGAGTGCCAAGTCGATTCTGGCACTCAGGGGTCGAGAGTGCAAGTGAGCGCCGGGAAGCGTCGGGAGGCTACGGGACGAGTTCGACGGAGCCGGTGCCGTTCGGGATCAGTTCGATCCAGGTATTGCCCGGGGCGAGGCGAATGGTGACCCCGTTGTCGTCGATCAGCCGGATCGGGTCGGCCTGCCCGGCCTTCGACCACGTCGCGTGCACGGTCTTGCCGCCGGCGGACACCGAGCCCTCCCCCGTACCGATCATGACGGTCTTGGGCACCTCGCCGTAGGTGCCGTCGATGTCGACCCGGAGCACGAGGACGTTGGTGGCGCCCCTGCGGGCGCCGGTCGTGTCGAGGTCCGGGGCGCCCTCCTGCGAGCGCAGGTAGGCCTGTGAGGCGGTGTCCCAGCTCCAGCCGGGATAGCGCGATGCGGAGAACCGCGCGTTGATCTGGGTGATCGGGGTGCCATCGACCCCGGCGGTCGATGCCGCGATGCTGCCCGCGTACGCGAACTGCTGCACCGGCGGCGCGACAGAAGCGTTGCGCCCGACGAGTTCGGCGGCCTTCAGCACGACGTTGTGCGGCGCCTCCCTGTCGGCGACGCGGGAGAACAGGCCCGTCGTGTCGTAGTCGAAGACCGAGTTGATGACGGGGGTGGCCTTCATCATGTCGACGAAGACCTGCTGTCCGCCGGAGTAGGCGACGATTCCGCCGAACGGCGTGATGATGTCGGGGTCCATCGGCCGGATCGACCGCACCGGGCCGATCGCGTCGGGAATGTCGGACTGCCAGACGCCGACGTAACGGGTCAGTCCGCCCTCGACGAGTTCCTCGAAGACGATGTCAGCCCGATCCAGCGAAATCTGGGGCCTGGCGGCCTCGTGGTTGTCGATCTTCACGGCGAGGGACGGGTTCGCAGCCTTCCCGGCCGGCACGATCGTGCCACGAAGCGGCGCGATCGCCAGCGGCGCCGGGGCGTCGACGGCAGCGGCGGTGGGTTCCACGGTCGCCGTCGGCGTCGCCGTGGTGGGCGGCTCGGTTCCGGAGCACGCCGTCATCACCAAGAGGAGGCATGGAAGAAGCACGGCACCGAAAAGTCGTGCCGTGCTTCGCCCGTGGATTCTTGCAGTTCTTTTCGCTGTCACGCCCCACACCCTAACGCGGCAAACTCGCGGATGCCGCGCGGCTCGGGGTGTTGCCCGAGATTGGGTGCGCTTGGTGTGGGTGCGCCTGATCTTTTCAGATCAGACGGGACGTACCGACTCGGCCTGTGGCCCCTTTGCCCCGGTTCCCAGTTCGAAGATGACGTGCTGTCCCTCTTCCAAAACCTTGTACCCGTGCATGTCGATGGCGGAATAGTGGACGAAGACGTCCTGTCCGCCGCCGTCGACGGTGATGAAGCCGAAACCCTTTTCAGCGTTGAACCATTTGACGGTTCCGTTCGCCATGTGTAACTCCCCAGTGCTCTGATATTTTCGGCAACCGCCCGTTGGCCGTACCGGGCCTGGCGCATGTGACTGCGTCCATCCGGTCCGACCGGTCGGTTGCCCCAGGGGGCAACCGGACGAACGAGATGAGCGACCTGAGTCAAAGATTACTGAAGCCAAGAAAGAACGAAAGGGGGTTGACGAGGAGCCCCCGTGGAGTTATACAACCGGAGGCGAATGGCCGGTCAGGACGCAGGCGTGGTGCTTGACACGAAGTCAGCCCCGACGACGACCGTGAGGTCGGCCCCCGAGGTTGCGAAGTCGCTCGCGAGGAGCACCGTGGATCCCGGAAACGAAGCCGCGACCCCGCGGGCGGCGCCCTCGAGGGTCGCATCGGCGTAGTACACGGTCGTCTTGGTCACATCTTCTGTGCTCGCGTTACTGAGCGCGCCGACGGTCCAGCCGGCCGCGGAGAGGGCTTCCCCGGCAGCCTTGGCGACACCCGTGCCCTTTGTGCCGTTGAGCACGGTCACGGTGAGACTCGGATCGACCGTCGCGACGGCCGTCGGAACGGCGGTCGCGGCATCCGTCGCCGTGTCTGTCGCCGAGCTGGAGGACAGCCCGGGGATCGCGATGTTGAGTTTGTTGCTGAGCGAGGCCATCCCGAAGACTCCGAGGCCGATCAGGACGGCCGTTGCCCCCAGTGCCCACCAGAACGCAACCCAGTGGCGTCCCTTCTTTCCGGGGGCGCGATGGGCGCCCACTCGGTCGAGGGAGTGCGGCAGGTGGTCGAAGCGGTCTTTCGGATAGGTGGGAGGCATTGTGGGGCTGGGTCGATCCTCTTGTCGCGGGCGAATGGGTGGAACGTCGGGGTCGAAATCCGGCTGCGCCTAGGGGGCGGGGCTGGTTCGGTGCTCCGGAGCGCGCACTGTCCGGCGCTCCCGTGCCTGCTCACGGGCTGCACGCATCCGCTGCAGCCGTTTCACCAGCATGGGATCGTGAGCCAGGGCAAGAGGGGAGTCGATCAAAACGCCCAATAGTTGATAGTACCGGGCCGAGGACAGCCCGAACTCGGAACGGATCGCCTGCTCCTTGGCTCCGGCATGGGTGAACCAGCGCCGTTCGAAGCTCAGGATGCCGCGGTCGCGGTCGGTGAGGCCGCCCGGGGAGTCGGCGGGGTCCGGGTCACGCACGCCGTCCACCATCCACCTCTTTCACCATCGCCATTCGCTGCTCGAATCCTATTTGGCGTCGGCTATGGATTCGCTGGGCCACGCGGGTCGCTCCCTCGCCGGGAGGAAAAGTGCCCGGGCAGGCGCGGGAGCGTGCCGGTGAGCGTCCCGGTGTGAAAGTGCTGAACGGGCCCGGGAATCGGAATACGCCCCTGCCGGGCTGAGTTTAAGCTTGCTGGGAGGGTTGGCGGCCACGCTGCACTGCGCCCTCGCCCGATGGGAAGGATGAACCATGGACTACGAAGTCACGAAGTCAGACGCTGAATGGGCCGCGGAACTCGGGCCGGAGAAGTTTGCCGTACTGCGGCAGGCCGCCACCGAGCGAGCCTGGACCGGGGAGCTGCTCGACGAGAGCCGTTCCGGCATCTATACCTGCGGCGCCTGCCACGCCGAACTCTTCAAGAGCGGCACGAAGTTCGATTCCGGGTGCGGCTGGCCGAGCTTCTATGAGTCGGTGCGCCCGGAGGCCGTCGAACTCATCGAGGACACCTCCCTCGGCGTCGTCCGCACCGAGGTGCGCTGCGCGAACTGCGGTTCCCATCTCGGGCATGTCTTCGACGACGGTTTCGGCACCCCGACCGGCGACCGCTACTGCATGAACTCCATCTCGCTCGAGTTCAAGCCGGTCGACTAGACCGTGTGCACGCCGCTCGAGGCGATCGGCGGGCGGCGTTCGTCGTCCGCCGTGACACCGGATGCCCCCACGCACGACGACCTGCTCCCGCTCGTGGCCGCGTGTGCGCGCGTGGCCGACCACGGGGCCCTGCGACCCTGGCGCCTGATCGAGCTGCGCGGGGACGCCCGCATGCGGCTCGGGGCTGCGTTCGCCGCGGCATCCGCACGCCTCGCTGCTGAGGCCGGTGCGGAACCGCCGTCCGCTGCGGAGTTGGCCAAGCTCGCGGGCAAGCCGCTTCGGGCATCACTGTTGATCGCGGTCGTCGCGAGCCATCGGGAGAGCGACAAGGTCGAACCGTGGGAACAGGACGTCACAGCGGCGGGTGTCGGACACGCCCTGAGCCTCCTGTTGACACACGCCGGCTGGGGTGTGATGTGGCGCACCGGGGCGTTCACCCGCACCGCCGAGGTGCACCGGCTGCACGGGCTCGCCGAATCGGAGGAGTTGCTCGGCTGGCTCTATGTCGGCGGAGTGCCGTCTGGTGCGAAGCCGGGCGTCCGGCTCCCGATCGACCCTGCCGCGCACCTCACCGCCCTCTGACC
>NZ_JASJVF010000112.1:0-10390 GCF_035019805.1 Cryobacterium sp. 10I1 | reverse complement strand
GGGCATCCGTCTCGTCTTGGAGGGAGCTTTCCCCGCTGGCGTTGCTGCGGTCGCGGACGTCGATAATTTGGATTTGGTCGTCGGTGCGGCGGTTGAGGTCGATCTGTTCGATCTTGGCTTCGAATCGTTCGTCGTGCGCGCGGAGAGCCCGCAGAACGTCCCAGACGACCTTGTACTTGGTGTTGTCGTTCAGGGCTTGTTCCGGGGTCTTCTCGGCGGACACCGCGATCGGCAGGATGATGTAGCCGTACTCTTTGCCGTCCACTTTCCGCATGACGCGGCCGACGCTTTGGACGACGTCGACTTGGCTGTCTCGGGAGTTGAGGAAGATAACGGCGTCCAACGCGGGGACGTCGACGCCTTCGCTGAGGCAGCGGGCGTTGGTGAGGATCCGGCAGACGTTGTCTGCCGGATCGGTGTCCGCTTTGAGCCAGTCGAGCATTTCGTTGCGGATGAGGACGTTCATGGTGCCGTCGACGTGTTTCGCTTCTAGCCGGAGTCCACTGTTTTCGTGGCCGGCGGCGGCCCAGTCCGCAGCTCGCCCGGTTTCGTCGACGAAGTGGACGCCGGTCGTTCGGGTCAGTTCGCCGTCGTAGCCGTTGAGCATGGCCTGCACTTTTTTGCTGTCTTTGATGGACCTGGAGAACGCGACGGCCCGGCGCAGAGGGGCGCGTTCGGCGTCTGTGGCGCCGAGGCCTTTGACGCCGCGCTTGGCGAGCCCGTTGTAGATGCCGACGATGCGGGCCGCATCGGGGATGTTCAGCTCGCCGTCGATGGCGAAGCTCTCCTGGAAGTTCGAGCCGATGGATCCTTCATCGACGGCCAGGACGAGGACCCGGTAGTCGGTGAGGAGGTCACGTTCGACGGCTTCACCGAAGCCGAGGCGGTGGAACACCGGTCCGAAGGTCTTCTCGTCGTCCATGCTGACGAGGATGGCGAATTTCTCTGCGGCCTGGCTCCGGACGCTCTCAGCGTAGATCTTGGGGGTGGCCGTCATATAGAGGCGACGATCGGAGTGGATCGCCGTATCGTCGTGCACCCGGAGGAAGGCGGACTGGTCCTCACCGCTCATGGTGAATCCGGCGGTACGGTGGGCTTCGTCACAGATGATCAGGTCGAAGTCGGGTAGGCCGGCTGCTTGGGCGCGGGCGACGACGTCGATCGACTGGTACGTGGAGAAGTAGACCGTGAGCCCGTCTGGCGCGGTCGCTCGGGCCACTTCCTTCAGCAGGTGGTCGGTGCTGGTGGTGGCGGGGTAGGCCAGGTCGGATATGGAGTAGTCCTCGGAAACTTTGCCGACCTTGTTGTCGGAGCAGATCGCGAACGCGCGCAAAGGCATCGCTCGTTCGGCGGACCATTCCTTCAGTGTCTGAGACAGCAAAGCGATCGAGGGAACCAGAAATAGCACTGAGCCGCCCGGGCCGGCGATGGATTCGGCGATGCGGAGGCTGGTGAAGGTCTTCCCGGTGCCGCAGGCCATGATCATCTTGCCGCGGCTGGTTTCCTCGAAACCCTGCTCCACGTCAGTCAGCGCGGTGATCTGGTGCGGACGCAGCTGCTTCGTCGGTGGACGCACGAGAGTGTCCGGTTCTGTCAGGACGTAGTTGGTCCAATCGACGCTGGATTGGGCAAGGTCATCGACTCCAATGCGCCAGGTCCTGATCTGCTGATTGACGAGGGCATCGGCGGCGTGCTTGGACCACTTGCTGGTGGTGGAGATCACCATCCGACTCGTGAACGGGTGTTTGCCAGACGCAGTGAAGAAGGAGTCGATGTCGCCCTTCTGGATCGCGTACGCCGGCGCAAAGAACTTGCACTGGATTGCGCAGAAACCGTCGCCGTATCGCTCCCGGGCGACGAGGTCGATGCCGGTATCGACCTTGCCATCGCGACCCGGCCAGTCCTGCCACAGCCACACGTCCGTGAACTGAGCAGTCCAGACCGGGTCCGTTGTCAGGTAGGAAAGAGCGAGTTTCTCAAGCAGGAGACCCTTTTCCCGGGTATCCCTGGCCAACCGTGCGTACTGATCCAGCAAGTCGTGAATGGTCGTCATATGCAACTCCGCCGTCCAAGGTAGGCCGCACAGTCACGCCCCCAGTGTTGCGCTCACGACCCTCAGTCAGGTTAACGCACCTTCTCACGTGACCACGGCCAGATGGACCTGCAATCGATTCAGTTGAACGCGTGCTGGCTCGAGGTCCACGCTCGTCGGCCGGTTGCGGAAGACCTACCTGCGCGGCTTCAATGATTTCAGGTCCGTTGCTCCCCGAAGGGGCAGACGAGATGTCGACGACGTTCAGTGGAGCAGATCCGAGCGCGGCCTGAGCAGCTGCGCGGCGGCGGCGACGCCGGCGGAGAAATGATCCAGCCACCAGATCGGGGAGTTCGGCCGCGTCTGTGCCGACTGCGAAAATGAGCCCATGGCCGATTCCTATAGTGAGTTTGTACAGAAAGTTCGCCGGTACAAGCCGAGCCAACTGATCCCTGCGATTGCTCAGCTGTCGTCGAGTAGACCGCTGATTCAGACGTCCAACGACGAGTGGAAACAAGCCACACCGTGGGCGCTGGCTGCGATGGCGAGAGAGTCAATTCTGTATGGAAACGAGTTCCGGCCCAACTCTGTGAATACCACTACAATCGACGAACTATTCGACGCCTTTGGGCAAGTTTCGGCGTCCCAAGCTGAACCCACTCTGAACACGATCCTTACCCCTTTAGCGCACGAGCAATTTCCGCACCAGGAATCCGTCTTCGAGGAGATCGCCCGATCGCAAGCCCTGTTTGGACAGTCCGTTCCCAGCATTGATCCGTTCCCGTGGGAGGAAGTGATTGGGCTACCTTTGGATGCGGCAATCGGAGCCTCCCTGATGATCGCTTCGCTTGCGTCGGCCCATGGTGGACGATTCGAAACTTCTTGGCTCCAGCAGGACGGACTAGACGAACTGTTCGATCGTTTCGTCCCCAAACGGTACGTCGAAGCCACGGCTTCCCTGCTAACTGGCACTCCGAGCGCGGCGCGGCATGCGTTACCACCCGGCGGGATCCCGTGGTCGCAGCGAAGATTTGCTTTCAATCCACTCTGGACCAAGCCGCTTGTCGATCTCGGGAGCGCGGGAACCTGGACACCCCTCCCGACAGCGATCCCTCGAGCAATCACTCCGGCGAATTTGTACTACGCGGGCATGAAGAGCACCCAATCAGGGTTCGCCGAGGATCTCGGAACAAGAGTCGAGGCGTACGTCGGTCGACAACTCCGCTCGGCACGAGGCCTCCAAGTTTACCCGGAGGTCGTTTTCGACAGTCGGGAGGGGGAACAGAAAAGTGCTGACTGGTTCCTCATCGCAGACGAGGCGGTCGTCGTAATCGAAGTGAAATCCGCTCGCATGACACTAGCGGCCAAGGCCGCCGGGCCAGCACAACAAACAATCGTCGAGCGCAGCATCACACACGGGCGGGACCAGATCGACAAGACAGCACGCCTCATCAGGGCCGGCCATGATGCCTTCCAACATATCCCCAACGATCGCCGCATCATCGGCTTGGTTGTCACCGCAGAGCCGTTCTACCTCGCCAACTCAAGACTCCCCGAATACGGCCCGCACCGGGAAGTTCCGACACTGGTCGCTTCCCTTCGAGAAATCGAACACATGGTTGCAGTCCCACCGTCGAATGAGATCGTTCCTGCCCTTCTTGAGATCATCGACGATCCGGAGCAATCAACATGGGCCCTGTCCACATCCCTGCAACGCAGGTTTCCGGCTGCGAAACGAAACAAAGTTCTCGACGAAGCATGGGCGCAGTTTTCATGGCTTGGGCCTTCTTTTTGGGCGAACACCGGTGCCATTCCTCCGGTCCGGAACGTCGTAAGACCTGACGAAACTCACCTACTGATCAACTGATCAGCTGACACTTGCTTCGCTCCGGGAGCGGCTATGCGAGCGGAGGGAGCTTCACCGGCTTTGTTCCAGGGCTGTCCAGATCGTCGCGGACCCACTGGGCGGGCACGACGCGGCCTTTCTGAATTGGGACAATCGCCAAACGTCCGATCTGCGCCCCAAGAATGAAGACCGCGAGATTCTCTGATAACAGGTCTGGCTCGGTGATCGTTGCTGAGAATGCTCAACTCAATGTCAGTGAATTGTTCATTTGACTGTCAGCAACCAGGTCGCTGTGCCCGGCAAGGGTGGGAATTGCTTCGGGAGCGGTCTAATCATCTTCCTATCTCACGAGCGTTCGTTCGGGACGTTCTGGGCTGGGCGATCGGTGAGTCCTCGGGCATATAGGACATCGGGGTGGGGTGCCAATGCGGTCAGGTTCTCGTCTGGGTCGAGAAGGTAGCGAGCTTGTCAGCGGATGAGTAGTGCCGGCCAGCTACGCACCTCAGGACGTCCATGCCGTTTCGTGGAACGCGGTAACGCCCAGGTGGTCGTGGATCAGGTGGAGGACGCTGGCGGCGGGTGCCGACCGCGCGCTCCAGTGACATCGAGATGAGCGCATCACTGACATCGCGATGAGCAGAATCCGCCGGCTACTGACATCGAACCTTTGGCGGCAACCTGACAAGTCTTGTCTGCGGTGTCTGCCGCCAGAAGAGTCGTCCGGCGGATCATCGAAATGTGTCGATCCAACCATGAGGGCCCCGTCGGAACCCACCGGCGGGGTTTCTCATTGGACCGGTTGTCCACGCTCGTCGAAAAGTAGGCCGTTGTCGCTGAAACTGGCCTACTTTTCGACGAGCGCTGACACCGGTTTCACAGCGTTCAATGAGCGGGAGGACGGTGACAGCATGTTTGATCAGCCCACGAAGCGCCGCGACATGAAGCGGAAGTCGGCGCTCGATCCGCTATAGATGTCGCGCCACGTGAACCCGAGGCCCCGGACCCTGAGTATTTGCGTTCTTGGGGGCCAGCAATATTGACGTTTGGGGCCACTGCACGTTGCAGTGAATAGCGCGATCTGTCGCCAGTCAATATTCTCATTCGGGTCCATCTGCCTAGACTCCTTCCGTTCCGCCGCGCGCATCGGGCAAGTGGCGGCACGCTCCTTGAGCTGCTCGCGCGCCGCTACGACCAGGCATCAACGGTGTTCTGCACCCAATACGCCCAAAAAGACTGGCACCAGCGCCTCGGCTCCGGAGCACACGACGACGCGATCATGGACCGCATCGTGCACAACACCATCTGGGTCGAGACCGGCGGCCACAACATGCGAGAACACACCGCCGGTCACGCCACGGCCTGAGGCTCGCGCGGTCGGGGGCGCCAGTGGCCCCCGGCTGCGCGACTGGGTGGCACCCAGCGGCAATATCGATGGCCCCCGAAGGCAATATTCGCTGGCCCCCAGACCCGCAAATACTCAAGAACACGCCGCGGACCCGCAGACCACGCACCACGGCCGCCGCATCCACGCCCAAGACTGAGAGGTAGCCTTCGGCTCTGAACTGATCAAAGAAGCCTCGTCGACCGCTGGTCGACGAGGCTTCTTTGCGACAACTCCGTTGCCTTTTACGATCTGAGCGTACGCACCATTCCCCTCTGCGCAAGGGCTTTCGCGGCATATCCTCGCTGCGCTACGGTATTCCACGGCCCCTTGCACATTCACCCCTGGCGCTGTCTCAAGGTCTTCGCCAAAAGACAATGGGAGATAAGAGAAAGAGGACCCACCGATGCCAGAACCACTCACGGTATACACACTGCCGAACTGCATCCACTGCACCCTGACCAAACGAGCACTCAACAACGTCGGCCTGGACTACGAGACCATCGACCTCACCCACGACCAGGTCGCCGCCGCCGTGGTCACACAACTCGGCTACCGAAACGCACCCGTCGTGACCGTTGGCACCGAACACTGGACAGGGTTCAGACCCGACAAAATCTCCGCCATCGCCACAGCCCACACTGCGGCACTCACGCCGATGCCGACGGAGGAGAACGCGTGATCAAGCCCGCACCTATCTCACCCCTGATGACACCGGCCGAAATATGCGCAGCACTAAACATCGACAGCGACGCGCTCAACAAGCTACGCACCACAACCGACAAGCTCAAAATCTTCGCCATCGACGCCCACCTAATCCGATTCGACCGCGAATCCGTTTCAGCTTTCAGCATCGACGAACCTCATCGTTGAGACACGATGAGGAGGCCCCTTCGCCGCGATACACACGCCGGGACGCCCCTTTGAACCGGCTCAGCGCAGAGTCCCGGTAACCACATCTCCGACGATCAGGACTCCCCTGATAACTTCAACCGAGATGAAGCGCTCCGGTTGCCTTTGGCAAGCTCACGTGCATCGATTCAATGCCGGGCGTGCCGCCTATCAGGCGCGCCAGAGCTCAAGCGTCGGCCAGGCATCCGGGACGCCCATCGATTCGATCGTCACACAGCCAGATTCGGGAAAAGAGTTTAGGAGCTCCACGGCCCTGGCGGGCCAGCCACTGTCCGGTTCGATCGATCTGAGCAGATAGGCCATCACCGCGAGAGCGTTGTACACGCCGAACACAGCTTTCGCGGAATCCCCGTCCTTGAGATGACCAAGAAGTGGCACCTGGTCGTGGCTGGGTCGTGCCGGTGCGCTGACAAGCTTGCGGTTAAAGAGGCGTGCGTGATGTGCAGAGACATTCCGGACATAGTTCAGGCTGGAGATCCAGCTGACCATTACCTTCTTCGACGGTGCCCCGTAGGCCGCGGCGATCTCCGTCGCCAACGAACTGTTCAATCCCGAATAGAGCCGGCCGAGATGTCCGAGCTCCAGAATTTCCGTTAACGCCCAGATAGGCATTTCATCGTCGTACTTGTTGCGAAAGTGAGCGACGAAGGCTTCGTCAGAATCGGCCTGGCGCTCTTTCACACGCTCGATCCACTGCGCGTGTCTACTGGGCAGTGTGTCGCCGGTCGCCTTATCAGTCTGTGATTCCGTAAACGAGTTGACGAAGTTGACGGGGTCCATGTGGGCGAATGCCGATTGCCTGCCCAACACATAGCCGATCTGCATGCGGAAAGAAATCTCGATCCGCTCGATGCCCTCGAGAACGAGCATCCGCAGGCGACGATCAAAATCAATGAGCGCAGAAGCTTGCCCTACAGACGTGCCGGAACGATAGCGGTTAAGAACTCGAAACCTGATCCGTCCGGCGTCATCCCGAAAAGGTTCCGATTCCCGGAATGGATAAAGGTAGCCCGTGAGTCGGTAATACCCGACGGCTCGAAGCAACCCGCGGAAACTCTCGTGGTCGCCCACCTCAACGCCGCGTGACTCAAGCTTGGCGACCTGTCCGTCGACCGACAACCACTTCTTTGTGTACTCAGCCACGAGTCCCCCAGTTAAAGAAAATCAGCCCGAGCCGTGAGGCGAGCGGGCTGATCGTGATGAATTTAGCGTACCACGGCCGCCCTTCAGCGCTCTGACACCCAGCAGCCGGCCATTCCTCCCCCGCCGATGGGTTCGCCCACCCCTTTCTGGCGGGTTCAGTCGCACCCACATCGGCCCTCAAACGCAGCACCCTAGACGACCTCCTCAGCGAGCTGGTCTCAAGGAGGAAATCGCCTCTGTTGCTTCCACCACTTGAATCCGCCGAAGCCCTTGCGAACGCGGGGATGAGACTGGGTGGGTCGTGTCCGGGTCTCTGTTGCGCACAGATGGACTCCGCGCAACAGAGCCTGTCAACCGGTTATCCAATCAGTTCAAGAACGGGGCCTTCATGCAATGCCCTATAGATGTCGTCGCGGATGTCATTCGCTTCGCCGTGCGTCAGGGTCTTGGAGATTGGTCGGAGTGTGAGTCGGACAAGTGCATTTGCTTGGTCCGGCTGGAGCCTCAGCCTGTCCTGCGCGCCTCGCGGGAGATCCGCGTACGCGGTGGCGTTCAGAACTTCCACCGATTCAAGGTCGTCGATGCGATCGCCTAACGCCGCCCTTGCTCGATCACCCAGGGTCTCGGCGTCCGCAGCCACGTCGACGACGATCGAGATGTCGCGGCGGATCACGGGCATGACTGAAATGGCCTGCCAGGGTGACAGGGTGAGCATTTGCTGTGCGATCCGTGGATCCGCCGCCCGCAGAAGCCGAATGTCAGGGATACCCTTTCTCAGCATCAACGCCCGGTCCAGCCCCATGCCCAGAGCAAGCCCAGACCACGCATCGGGGTCCAGACCGGCCGCGGTGAGGATGTGCGGTGCGATCAATCCGCACTCCGCCAGCTCCAGCCACTCACCCGCGATTGACACATCGACCTGACAGCCGTTGACCGTGTACGGATGCGCCGCCGAAACGGGGCGCCACTTCGCGCCGGGCAGCACCGTTTTCACCAGGGTTTCGATCATCATCTGCAGATCTGCGGCAGTGAGTGTCTTGCCAGAACTCACCCGCCACAGATCAACCTGGTGCGGGGCCCCTACGTGGGTGCGGTCGATTGCATCGCGGCGGTAGACCAGGCCAGGCAACACCAGCAGCCGGTCGCAGCTGGTCTGCGTCGACACCGACTGCAGCAGGGTGGGAATCGAGGCCGATGTGTGGCTGCGCAGCATCACCGTTGGACTCACATAGCGCGAGTATCGCCGGTCCCTGGTGACTGCCGTTGGGTCGAAGCCGAGCTTGTCGTAGTTGTCGGCGACAGCGACCAGCGGACTGTATCGGATGGTTTCGGCCGGGATGTCCCAGTGACCGGCAAGAGCGGATACGACGCCGTCGAGCAGCGTCTGCATCGCATGGTGACCCTGGTCAGGGTCGGAGAGGTCGCGAAGGTTGAGCGCGTCGGTGAGTTCCGCCGCAGAGAGATATGACGTCATGTTCTGGTCCTTTGATGAGATCGGATGGAGGAGCCACCCCCGACCGATCTGTCGCTGGACCTAAGCGCGTACGACTAAGCCCATGCGACCGGGAATCGGTCGAGGGCGAAGAAATCGCAGCGATACGTGCATGGCCTCAGCATAGGCGCAACACCCCGGAGACCACAGGTTTCCGAATGTCGCCTCTCGTTGACGCAACCACCGAAGGCAATCGTGATCGTTCGGGCCACGCTGGGTCCGTAGGGTCTGGTGCCCACAAGCCGGACCTCCTCCGGGCGCGTGCGTTCCTGTTCTACTGCGGCACCGTGAGGCTGAGCCAGCGTTCTTCGATGGCATAGCCGAGGTGTTCATTCATGCGGATGCTGCCGGCGTTGACTTGAGCTCCACCCGTGCCGAAGATCCGCACGCCGTCGTGGGCCAACGCCGTGACCGATGCGGCTTTGACGGCAACGGCGAGCCCTTTCCGACGATAAGAGCGGTGGACGGAAGTGAATTCGGTTTCAGCGCGCGTGGCCGTCAGGCTAATTACGCTGACGGCCACGAGTTGCCCGTCAGTGATGGCACCAAATAGGCGGCACCCGGATTTCCACAGTTCGAGCACGTCGCACTCGTCGCGGTGCGGCACGGATGTCGCTGGCGTAAACGGGTAGTCGGCGTGGTTCAAGGCTTCAAGGGCCGTGACCTGAAGCGCCCAGCTGTCATCGAGTTCCTCGATCAGGAATCCTTGGTCCGTTGCCGCGACGACGGCCGCGTTCAGGACCGTCAGGTTGGGTGGATCGCTGAGGCGCAGGCGGGCACCCCACGACTCGCCGACAACGACATACCCCGCCTCGGTTAGACGCTTCACGCATGGATCGCTGACTTGGACTACCTGGATATCCGCGTTCACGAGGCCTGCAGGCTTGCGCTCATGTCGAGAAGTCGGTCGCGATCACGTCGGTACAGTGCGGCATGCTCCAGGAAATCACTGCAGCCCGTGTCGGCGGCACGTTGATCCGTGACAACGGCAAGATCCTCCATGCGGTCCGCTGCCGTCCGAAGAACGGCAGTCTGGTCGAACTCATAGCCGTAGGAGCGAATGAACGCATCGAGCCGGCCGGGGCGAGCATCCCCTCCTGGGGCGTCAGGGTCTGCGTACTCGCCGAGCGGGACGAGCCGATATACGAGGAAAGCGAGATCCCAAATCCGAGGCCCGGGGGACGCCATGTCAACGTCGATAAGACCGTGATGTGCCCGTCTTGGAAAACCATGTTGTACGGTGCGACGTCGTTCAGGCACACCACCTCGACTGGCTCGTGCGCAGGCAACTGCCATTCCGCGGCCGCGTGCACGAGGGGCGCGCTCGCGTCATGCACCCGTCGAAGCAAGGACCCAGCCTCGCGCAGGATCGTGGGCGACCAGATCCAGCTGGGCATTGGGTAATTGCCAACGATTCCCGGAAGGTAGGAGAGCACTTCCCGGCCCTGCTCGTCCAGGCCAAAGGGCTCAGGTACTTCCATCACTCCCGCCGCGCGGAGTGCGGTCAGAAGCTGATGCACCGCGGGAGTCCAAGGACCGGCGGAGCGGCGAACGGTGTCGCCTACCCGCACGACCATACTCGAG
>NZ_JASJVF010000111.1:0-10515 GCF_035019805.1 Cryobacterium sp. 10I1 | reverse complement strand
GCCGAAGTCGTCGAGGACTACTACGGACACCTCGATTTCCGCCGCTTCGCCGCCGCATACGCCCTGCTCGATCCCTCGACCCGGCCGGACTACACGGTGTACCAGCAGGAACTCGGCAGGGACGGAGGCCTTGTCGCCTCCTTCGCGAAGCTCGCATCCGTCACCGCAGTGCCGGCCTCGAGCACCCCGGGCAGGCAGGTGATGACCGCAACCCTCGACTATCTCACCTCCCTGCAGTCGTATCGGGTGATCACCCCTGTGACCCTGATCCAGGAACCGACCGGCTGGTTCATCGACCTTCCCGCCGGAGACGCGACGTCTCCGCCGGACCAGTTCACCAGCCGACCCGCCGTCGGCTTCCTCTCCCAGGGTCGTCGCGCACTCAGCTCGGACGGAACCTCCACGATGGACGTGCTCGACCGGCCCGAGCTGACCCTCGGCAACGTCAGCTCCCTGCTCGTGAACGGTCGCTGGGTCGTGATCGGCGAGGTGACGAACACCGACGTCGACCCCGCAGACGTCACCGTCGAAGCGCAGCTGCGCGATCAGGACGGCGCGCTGCTCGCCAGCTGGGATGCCGCCCAGGTACTCGTTCACAAGCTGCTGCCCGGAGCGACGAGCCCCTTCCGGATCGAGTTCCAGAGCATCGCCGGTACCGGCGACTACGGCCTCGAAGCCGACGGCGGCCTCAAGGACACGACGGCGGTGACGCCCCCCTCCGCGACAAGCGTCACCGTCGCAGCACCGGCCACGTCCTCCAATATCCACGGCCCTGTCGAGTTCGACCCTCAGACGATCACCCCCTTCGTGCTCGCCGCCGGCGCGACAGTGTCGTCGGTGGCCGTCTACGCCCGCGCCGTCGTGACCCCGCGGGCGAGCGCGCGCGGCCTGCAAGTGCAGCACCTGCGGCTCACCGGCTCGGCCGTCGACGGCTACGCCGTTCTCGGCGAGCTGCGCAACGACAGCACGGTGGAAGCCTCCGTTCCGCACCTCCTGGTGTCCTATACGGCAGCGGACGGCAGCCTGGCCTGGGTCGATCATGCCTATCTCGAGCACAGCATCGCCCCGCAATCGGTCAGCGATTTCCGCATTCCGCTCGCGTCGAGCAGCGGGGAGTAGAAGGCATCGTTGCTGAAGACGTATTTGAGCGAGTACCGGCCGGGCACCGCCAGGAACTGTTGCAGGCTCCCGATCCCGGGCACACCGGAGTACTTCGCGCCCTCGAGGCGCTCGATCGGCCGGGACGTCAGCTCGGGCAGCTGCCGGGCAGAGTGATAGTCGCCGTCGACGGTTCCGGCGGTCATATTGGTACCGAGCCAGGCCATCTGGTCGCCGAATCCCAGTGTGAGGTACCGCCACTGGGAGTGCTGATCCTTGTTCATGAAGGTCGTGATCGGGGTGACGTCGATCGGGGCAGGCTGGAATGCCCGGTACTGCGTGAGGTTCGCCGCGTAGAGGGTCGTGGTGAGGTGTGCGGCCAGCAGCAGGCCCGGAAGGACCACCGAGAGCGTGCGCCCGACATGCGCGAGCAGCCAGGCTCGGATCGAACCGTTCGTGACGCTCGACACGAACTGACCGACGAGCGGCAGGATGGAGATGGTCGCCCAGAACGTGAAGCGGTCGAGTGTGAGGATGTCGTACGCGCCGCCCAGGAGGATCTTGGGAAATGGCGTGGTGCCGCCGGTGCCGAGGAACGCGAGCACGCCGAGGGAGAGGGTGAGCGGCCACGCCTTGCCCGCCATGCCGCGAATCAATGCGTATGGCAGCACGAGCAGCGTCGTGCCCCAGGGGATCAGCCAGAAGACCAGGCCGGCGTTGACATTGACCAGGAAACTGTCGCGGCTGGCGTGCGGGATGGAGACCTGGGTGATCGGGTCGCTCTTGGAGTACAGCCAGTACGGAAGGACGACGCAGAGCAGGGCAGTGACCACCAGCGCCCCGAGGATCCCGGTCCGCACGAGGGAGGGCATCACCCGGCGGATCCGGCGGGCGATCAGCGGCCAGAGCAGCCGGAAGCTGAACCGCGGCGGGTGTCCGTCCTTTTCGCCGGCGAGCGGGGTGCGCACGGCGAACACGAGTGCCCCGAGCAGGACGGGCCCGAGGAAGAAGAGCGATCCGAACAGGGTCGTGACATGGTGGCAGGCCGTGGTGGCCATGATGCAGCCGACCCCGGCGAGCAGGGCCTTCCGGTTGCCGGTGCGCACCCAGGTATTCGCGAAGGGCAGCCCGTTGAGCAGGAACCCGAGCGAGAGCGTGGTGGGAAGCTGGCCGAAGACGTGCACGGTTTCAGCGATGGACGACGCCAGCACCAGGGCGATGGCCGCCCAGCCTGCTGAGGTGCGGTTGACCCAGATGCCGCTCCAGCGGTAGACCCCGATGGTGAGGTTGAGGAGGGCGAAGACCTGCACGACGACGAAGCCGGGGCGCAACCCGATGATCTTGCTCAGGGCCGCGATCATGAAGTGGCCGCCCGGCGGGTAGCTCAGGGTGGAGAACCCGGTGTACCAGCGGGTGTCCCAGCTCGAGAACCAGTCTCTGGCGTAGTGGTCGGCGAAGAAGATGTGCACGTAGGCGTCGTAGGTGCGCTGGTAACTTCCGGCGAGCAGCAAAGAGCCGTGGAACACGAGCACGAGGATGAGCGCGATGAAGAGCAGGCGGTGGCGGCGCACGAAGCCCTTGCGCGAGCGCCCGTCCGGCGCTTCTTCCGGCCGGTGCACCCTCGCCTTCTCCGCTGCCGGAACGGGGACCGGGGCCGGCTCCGTCACCAGGGTCATGGCGTCGGAGTCTCCGGCGACGAAGGACTCTGAGACGAAGGACTCTGAGACGAAGGACTCTGAGACGAAGGACTCTGGGACGACGGACTCTGCGACGACGGGAGGGCGAGGTCGACGACGAGGCGGCGGTGGTCGCTCCCCGCGCTCGTCTGGTCGGTCACGGCGACGACCGTGACCTGTTGGCTGACGAGCACATGGTCGAGGCGCATCAGCGGAGGAACGACGCCGTCCCAGCGTGGCCAGGTCGCCCCGAAACCGCGGCCGGACTCCACGAAGGCGTCCCGCAGCCCGGTGGCGACGAGCCGCCGCAGCGGCGCATGGTCGAGGGTCGCGTTGAAATCTCCCGCGAGGATGAGGGTGCCGGTGTCGCTTGCCGCGATCCGGGCCAGCTCGGCGTACTGTCCCCGCCAGAGCACGGTGTTCTCCGAGGTGACGGGTGCTACCGCGTGCACATCGATGATCCGTACGAGTCCTGCGGGCGTGTGGATGCGCGCCTCGAGCATCGGGGACCCGGCTACGTCGATCGGGCCGCCGTCTTCGATCGGCAGGCGGGAGAAGATCGCCGAGCCATGGTATCCGGGGAGCGCGTCGAGGATCCGTTCCGGGTAGGCCGCCCAGAGCGGCGAGGCGGCGAGCGTGGCCAGGTGTTCGGGGGTGACCTCTTCGAGCACGATCACGTCGGCATCCGTCGCGACGAGCTCGCCGGCGAGGGTGGCGAGCTCGGTGTTGTCGAGGAGGACGTTGGCGCTGACGATCCGGAGCGGAGTGGCGCCGACGGGTGCCGTGCGCGGGCCGTTCCATCCGATGGCCGGAATCAGCAGGGTGGCCTGCACGACAACGAGGGCGAGCGCAACCGTGCCGAGGGCGAGTGGCCACCTGAGGCGGGCCGGCCCGTCGGAACGTCTGCGGGCCCGCCGGGCCCGTCGCACGAGCACGATTCCCGTGCCCGCGAGCAGAGGATACGCCGGGAGGAGCAGCCACACCGTGATGCCCTGCACCCCGATCAGCAGTGGTTCGGTTTCACTGGACAGCGCCCGGATCAGGGCGCTCGCGGTCATGCCGCCTGCTGCCAGCCAGCCGAGGCCGCACGCAGTCCTGGTCAGGGCACGCGTGACGCCGCGACTCACCGGTCCCTTTGGCGCGGCAGGATCGTCGCGAGGCACTCGGAGAGCGCGCGGGAGCTGATCGGCTTGATCAGGTGCCCATCGATCACGCTCGCGAGGTCGAGTCCGACAGAGGAATGTTCCACGATGCCGGTCACGAGCACGAAGAGCGGGCGAGCCGGCGCCGGTGGCAGCGCGTTCAGCAGGTCGACACCGGTGCCGCCCGGCATCGAGAAGTCGGAGAAGATCGCCGTGAAGGTGCCAGACCGGGCGAGCGCGATCGCCGGGGCGACATCGTCGGCCTCGGTGACGTCCCAGCCCGCCCTGCGCAACATATGGGAGAGGACGAGGCGGGACACGGTTTCGTCGTCGACGACCAGGGCCGTGTTGGACAGGGATTCGGCGGTCATGGCGCGGCCTCAGTCGTCCTGCTGCTGCGGCAGCATCCGGAAGATCTGGTCGAACTGGGTGAGCCGGAACACCCGCATCGCATTGTCCGAGTCCGGACGCACGAGTACAACGTCGCCACCGTGTGCCCGGCAGGAACGCCGCTGCCAGACGAGCACGGCGAGGCCGGCACTGTCCACGAAATCGACGGCAGCGAGGTCGAACACGATCTGGGGGCATCCGGCTATGTCGGACTCGTCGAGCCGGGCGCGCAGGTCGGATGCGGCGACGGCGTCGAGTCGACCACCGAGCGTCACAACGGTGAGTCCGGCGGCCGGCGTCGCGACGCCGACCGTGAGGCCGCTGTCCCTCGATGTGCGGACGGTGTCTGGATCGATCATGGCTGGTGCTCATTTCCGGTCTTCTGGGAGTCGGCCGGCGGGGTGCGGTTGACGCGGAGGGTCCATCGGTTCCCGGCGTCGACCCGGCGGTAGTCGAGATCGTTGACGAGTTTGCGGACCAGCATGAGGCCGTATCCGCGTTCCTGGGGAACCCCGGCCACAGGGATCCTGACCCCGGCCGGGTCGAAGGGCAGGCCGGGATCGGTCACGCAGATCTCGACGACGGAATCGGTGATTCCGGCGCTGAACCGGATCTCCGCAGCGACCGGCAGGCCGGCGTGGTCGATGATGTTCATCGCGACCTCGTGGACGGCGAGTTCCAGGCGTGCGGCGATCGCGCCGGCCTCATCGTCGGGGAGCTCGCCGAGCACCCCGTGCAGCCACGGACCGATCTTGCGGACCATCGCCGTTGTGCCCTCGATGACAAGCTCGGTCGGGTCAGCTGACGCGGTCATGAATCGCCTCCACGGCTCGGAGGATGACGAGGGTGCGGTCATCGGAGGGCGGGGTTCCATCCGCGTGTCTTTTCACGGCATCCAGAATATGGTGTCCGAGCCGCTCGGCGGACTCTCCCGGGAGCTCGGCACAGAGTTCGACCAGACGGTCGTAGCCGAGCATCACCCCGCTGGAGTTCTCCTGTTCGGCGAGTCCGTCGGAACCGAGCACCAGTGCGTCGTTCCGCTGCAGGTCGAAGCGCACTGTCCGACCTCGTGGCTCGGGTAACACGCCGAGCGGTGGCATTGACGCCGGAATGAGCGTTATGATCCCGTCCAGGACGAGCATCACCGGGGAATGGCCGGCGTTGCACACGTGCAGGGCGCCCGTACTGGGCCGGTATGCGCCGAGGGCGACGGTGATGAACAGTCCGACATCGTCGAGATAGTCGTAGAGTTCGATGCCCATCGCGCACATCGCCCCCGCAGGATCGTCTGCGTCGTGGGTGAGGAAGGCCACCCGGGCGGCGCTGACGGCACGCGTCATCACCATCGCCGCGGGAAGACCCTTTCCGGCGACGTCGCCCACGGCGAACCACAGCACATCGCCCACCACGGCGAAGGCGAAGAAGTCCCCGCCGGCAAGGCTCGCCGGAATGGTGTCGGAGAACACCTCGACCCCGGAGAGGGTCGGCGCAGGCTGGGAGAAGACTGCCTGGGCAAGGCTTGATGCGACCTGGTGCTCGCGCTCGAAAGTGGCGCGCTTGATCTCGAGGAGATGCAGCCGGGTGAGCGCGAACTGCATGTCGGCGGCCGCAACCGCCGCCCTGACGAGGCGCAGGTCGCCCGTGGTGTAGACCGGTCCGTTCGTCCTGAGGAATGCGAGCGCGCGGATGCCCCCGCTCTGGTCGTTGAGGGGTGCGATCACAGCGTTCCCCTGGCCGACGAGTCTCGGCTCCGGGTCGTCAGTACTCTTCGTCGCCTCGCGGATGACCTCCGTGAGCTCGGGCGAGTCCGAGGACGGCCCTCCCGTGGTGTGCACCAGGCGATCGTCGACCATCGCGACGAGGTCCGACGCGGTCAGTACCCTGGCTTGGTCGAGCAGGTCGCGAAGCGCCTCGGACCTGCCGAGGGTGCTCAGGTTCACCTGGGTGAGCGCCCGAAGGGCAATCAGGTGGTCCTGGCTTGTGATCAGGGCTTCCGTGACGTCGTCCTGGGCGGAGTAGATCCCGTGGATCGCACGGCGGATGGCGTTGGCTGCGTCGATGGCGTCGGGGGCCGCGTCCCCGGAGACGGTCCAGTCGGAACCGGGCGGTCGGTGGATCTCGCCGGCCCCGGCCGCCACCAGTAAGCGTTCGAGAGCGGCGTCGGCGAGGTCGCTCTCGATCAGGTGGGTTTCGGGGGAAGCGGGGGTCATGATGCGGTCGTGGTCGGGTCCGTCCGGGACTCCAGGGTGAAGACCTGCTGGAGTTCGGTCAGTTCGAGGATGATCCGGACCGGGTCGGAGACGTTCACGAGGATGACTTCGCCGCCGATTGCCTTGGCAGCCTTCTGCGAGCGCAACAGTTCGGCGAGGGCGCTCGAGTCGACGAACACGACGTTCGAGAGGTCGAGTCGCAGGGTCGCGTTCTCCGGTCGGATCAGGAGGTCGACGACGTTGCGGAAGTCCGCGGTCTCGTGGGCGTCGAAACGGCCGGCAAGGCTGACTGTCGTGTGGCCGATTCCGGATTCGGTGCGTATTCTCATCGTGATTTCCTATTTGATCGATGCGACGGATGCGGGGGACGAGGCTCGCGAGACCGGTGAATGGCCGGTGACGGTGTACCCGCCGCGCAGGTCGTGGACCTTGATCTTGACGAGGTCGGCGACGAACTGCAGGCTCACCTTGGCGGCGTCGACCGTGGAACCGGGCGCGTCGATCCATTCGACGGGGACTTCGGCCGTGCTCAGGCCAAGACGCCCGGCGAGGTAGATCACCTCGAGATCGAAGGAGAACCCGTCGACGACCTGGAGGGTGAACAGCGACCGGGCCGCCGGGGCGGTGAAGAGCTTGAAGCCGCACTGCGTGTCCGCGATCTCGATGCCGAACCCGACGGACACCATCACGTGCAGGCCCCGGCTCAGGACCTTCCGCAGGGCGCTCTTTCCGCTCACCGCCGCGCCGGCGGCGGCTCGCGAGCCGACGACGACGTCGTAGCCGGCATCGATCTTCGCCATGAGGTGGTCGAATTGCTCGATCGGCGTTGACTGGTCCGCGTCCGCGAACAGGATGAATTCACCGCGGGCCGCGAGCATTCCCCTGCGGACGGCGTCGCCCTTTCCGGTGTTCTTGGCGGCGACGAGCACGGTCATGTTCGGGAAGCGCAGGTCCTGCAGGAGGGAGACTGTCGTGTCCGTGGAGCCGTCGTCGGCGATGATCAACTCCCAGGGCTCGCCCCTCGAACACATGTGGGTGGCGATTGCACCGACAGTCGGCAGGATTCGCCACTCCTCGTTGTATGCCGGAATGACGACCGAGACGCGCGGCGGCACAGTCGACTTCTCGGTGACCCATTTGCGATAGGCCTGGTAGGTGCCGGTCTCCGCGGTCATCGGGGCAACCCTTCTTCGGTGGGAATGTGGGGGGAGGATCTGGTGAGGAGGTGCCGGGCGGCCATCACGCCGAGCAGGAGCACCATCGCCACGAATTGCACGATGATCAGTTGCGCTGTCGACTCGTGCCAGACAAGCAGCAGCACGAGCTGCACGACGGATGCTCCGAACAGCAGCCAGGACTGGGTGTTGCGTCCCTGCGACAGCTCGTGGCTGGCCACGAGGTTTGCAACGGCGAAGAGGGTCGTCATCCCCGCGTATGCGGCGAGGGGCGCCGAGAGGTCGCCGTAGGCCGGGCCGAGGATGAAGCCCAGCACGGGACCGCCCAGGACCAGCGCGCCCAGTGTGCACGCGGCACCGATCCCGGCGACGGCCGCTATGCCGCCGGTCAGCAGGGACCCGGTGTCACCGCCGCTCGCGTGCCGTCGAGCCACGACAGGGAACACGACGGTCGCGACCGACCACGCGAGGAAGAACACCGCCCGCCCGACGAGAGCGATCGCGGCGTAGATCCCCGCGGCATCCGGGGAGAAGAATGCCTTTGCGACGAGCACGTCGCTGTTGTTGGCGATGATCTGGCCGATCAGGAGTACCGACACCAGGGCGGCGTAGCTGCGCACCGTGACCAGGTCGGGGGCGGTGCCCGTGAGCCCTGGTCCGGTCCTGGCGAGCAGCTTCACGGCGAGCCACGTGGCGACGAACGACGCCGTGAGACCGATGGTCGCACCGTTGACACCGAAGCCGAGTGCGACGAGGGCCACACCGCAGCCGAGACGCACAACCATCTCCACAACGAAGGACGTGGCGAGACCGGGGAAGCGCAGCCGGCCCTGCATGACACCACGGCCGACGGACTGCACGAGGTAGAACGGCATTCCGGCGCCGAGGATGACGAATGGCCAGAACGACGCGGTGTGGAAGACCTGCGACCAGAGGGCGCTGCCTCCGGCGAGGATCACCCCGGTCAGGATGCCGGCACCGAGCGCATAACCGCGCAGGGTGCGGGCGAGCCGGTCGGAGCGGTCCGGCTCGCCGGACTCGTCATAGATTCCGACGAAGCGGGCCGCCACGAGCTGCAGGCAGAGCGCTATCGAGGTGATCGTGAGCATGAGCGTCACCATCAGGTTGGCATCCGAGAACTCGGCGGGGGTCAGTACCCGGCCGAGGAACAGGTTGAGCACGTAGTTCCCGGCATTGGCCACGATCATGGCCACGGCAAGAGCGGTACCGCCGCCCACCAGGGAGGGAGTCCGTGAGGAAGGTTCCGCCGTCATCGCATGGCCCGCCTGTCGAGCAGCCGCTGGATGTGGATCAGGTGCCAGTGCACGACCTCGGACATCGGGATGCCCGAGGCGGCCGCGAAGTTGCGGCGGCCGAGGGACACCCGCTGTTCGGGGTGGTCGAGCACCTCGGCCAGGGCGTCGGCGAGGCTGGTCGCGTCACCCGGTTCGAAGTAGACGCCGAGGAAGCCCTCTTCTTCGATGATGTCGATCAGGTCGCCGATGCGGGGCAGCACGGCGGCACGACCATACTCCCCGGCCTGGTGCAGCACACCCGAACTCCCGGTCGTCGACGTGTACGGGAAGGCGACGACGGTCGCGGCGGAGAAGAGCGGCGCCACCTCCTCTTCGGCGACATAGCCCGTGAAGACGAGGTCAGGCAGATCGGAGAACCGTTCGGCGACCGACTGCATGTAGCCGGCGGAATTCGGGCTGTCCGTACCCGCGAGCACCAACTCGAGGTCGTCGTACCCGCGGTCGAGGAGCTCCTGGTATGCCTCGACGAGCACGTCGACGGTCTTGTACGTGCCCCATTTGCCGAACGCGAGGATGCGCCGGCGTCCGTCCGGTATGCCGAAAGAGGGGAATGCGACCTCCTCGAAGCTTCCATGCGGTGCGAGGAGCGCGTTCGTCGCGCCGTAGCTCTCCTGCAGGTATTCCACATAGCGCGGGATGGTCAGCGCCACGAGGTCGGCGCGGAGCAGGGCGCGGGTGAGGATGCGTCCGGCGAACTTCATCAGGCGCGCCGTCGTCGCGGAGCCTGCGAAGCCGGCATCCTGCATGTCGACGTTGTCCGCGAGGTTGTGCAGCACGACGACGGTCGGTACCCGGAACAACCGCAGCACGGCCGGGATCAGCAGCCCGAGTGCCCCGGGGATGCGCTTGTCCCCGAAGGTGGCGAACTGGAGGTTGAAGAGCACGGCGTCCGGGCGTGTGCGCCGGATCGCCCGGGTGAGTCGCACGATATTCGTGACGCTGTTGAAGGTCCAGCTCGGATAAGTCGTCACGCCGTCGAGGGGGGCCGGACTGCCGGCATCCGTCACGTCGGCGTACAGCAGCACCTCGCCGACCTCGGCCTGCCGGGCGAGGTGTTTGACGAGGTGGAAGCCGAACTCGTTCAGGCTGTTGCGGCCCGGGGGAAAGGCCGTGACGACACCGACCCGCAGTTTCCCGCTCATCGGGCCGGGACCAGGTCCGACGGCGTCAGAGCGTATGGGCTCATGCGTACCCCCTGTGGATCGTGAAAACCGGAACGGCGCTCGCCGACGGTTGTGTTGCACTCAATTGCCTGCCCAACGAGCTCGGAACCGAGCACATCTCGTGGTGAAACCGGGCAGTCCACCTGACTTACTCCTGTGTTCGCGCGGTGTCTTCGGGGGTACCGTGCAGACACAGTATGACGTATCCTCAGGGGGAATTGTATGCAAATCTGGTCGATCCGGAATGTGCACATACCTACCCGTTTCCTCGTTCGACCAAGAAGAGAGGCCCCAGACATGGGACCTGACCGCACCGGCTCCGACCCGTCGCACTCGTCGCCGCGC
>NZ_JASJVF010000110.1:0-10573 GCF_035019805.1 Cryobacterium sp. 10I1 | reverse complement strand
GTCGCCGAGGTGCCTCGGCGACCACCGGGTGTAGCTCTTCACCGCGTGGTGATACGGGCAGAGGTGGGCGAGGTTCATCGCGTCGGTTTCCCCGCCGTGCTGCCACTCCACACTGTGGTCGAGGTCTGATCGTTTGGCGGAGCGGCGGCACCCGGGGAAGGTGCAGGTTTCATCCCGTACCTCGAGCCATTTCTTGAGCGCGGCGGGTGGTTTGTAGGTGTCGCGTCCCATGGAGAGCACGACCCCGGTCTCGGGGTGGGTGAGCAGCCGGGTGAAGCTCGGCGCCCCGGCGGCGAGACGCCTCGCGGTGTCGGGGTCGATCGGTCCGTACCCGGCGAGGTACCCGGGTTCCTCGCTCTTCCCCAACAGGGTCAGTACCGGGACCGTGACGTTGACTTGCGCGGCCACCCCGGCACCGAGTCCATCCGGGGTGACCCCGCCGATCAGGACATCGGTGAGCACATCGGCCGCGATCTGGGTCAGCGTGCGGGTTTCCTCCGGGCCCTGCAGGGTCAGGGCGGTGTCGAGGGTGCGGTGGTAGGCGGCCTGCACCTTCTCCGCGTCCCCGGTCAGATACAGCGACGCCATGCCGTCGTTGAGGGCGTGGAACACCACGTGCCGATCCTCCACGCTCTTCTGGTGCCGGGCGGTGATGGTTTCCGGGTGGGTGCGTTCCCGCACCCTTCGGGCCCGGTCGGCGAGCTTCGCCACGGTGAGCACTTCCGCGTCGGGCACGAGGACCTCCTCGAACACCGCACGCGCCCGCGCGGACGCTTCCGGGTCATCAGCGACGCGGATGCCCCAGGCCTGCTCCATGATCACCTGCGCGTGCCGGTAACTGATCACCCCGGAGGCCAGGGCCTCCCGGGTCACGGGGAGGTCTTCGGCGAGGGTGCGGCTGGCTTCGATCAGGGTCTCCGCCGTCCGGCGCGGGAGCCGCAGCAGGGCGCCGACCTCGCACGTGAACTCCTCCTTCGTGGCCTCCTCCGGCGACCACGGCGGGCGCAGGCCGCTGGCGCGTTCAGCGGCCTCCGCCCGGGCCCGGCCGACATCGGCGAGCACCCGTTGGGCGGTGTAGACCGCGGCCGCCCGCTTCGCGGCGGCCCGGTTCATCTCCCGGTCCGCCTCCCGGATCGCGTCATAGAAATCGGCGAGGGACGGCTCCACCAGGCTGAGATGCCGGGGGTTGAGGTAGGTGTCGGGAGGACTGTCGGGAGGGGTCCCGGGCGGGGGTTCCGCCGTGCTTTCGGGCTGAGGTTCTGAGGTATTTTCAGTTGTCATACCGGTTACTCTACGGACGACCACCGACATTCTTGAGGCATCCGCATGCCCATGAATCACCTGTGGAAAACCCGGTCAAGGGCTCATAACGAAAGTCGGTCAGCTTCAATCGTCCAGAGATATCGATAGGTTACCCGATGAGCGATTCCTGTCCAGGGGGGCGTCCGCAAAGTCGGATCGGAACAGACCTACGTGGCCGCGAAACGCTCCCCACGCAACGGCCAGAGCTAGACGAGTGACATGATGTCGCGCGCCGCGGTGAGGAGCAGGGGGGCGTATGACTCGAGTTTCGCCTGCGTCACCAATGGTGCGATTGTGGTGATGCCGATTCCGCCCAGCAGATTGTGCCGGGTGTCGAAAACGGGCGTCGCCATGCAGCGGATGTGCTCCTCGTTCTCCTCGTCGTCGATCGAGAAGCCGCGATTGCGCACAAGTTCGCCGTCGGCGAGCAAACGGTTGACGTCCGTGATGGTGTTGTCGGTGCGCCGCGGCAGCCCGGTGTTGGCGGCGTACCGCCGCACCTCGCTCTCGGGCAGGTAGGCCAGAACGGACTTGCCGATCGCGGTCGAGTGCAACGGGATCTGGGCGCCGACGCGGGACGCCATCCGGATCGGCTGCGCGGTGTCCTCGATCTTCTCAACGTAGGTGGCCCAGTCGCCGGTGCGGAGGGCGAAGTGGATGGTGCTGTGCACGTCCTGCTGGAGGCGCTGCAGCCGGGTGCGCACGCGGTCCGAATCCTCCGTGCTGGCAGTCAGGCGCAGGCCGAGCAACCGAAGCGCGCGTCCGGGTGTGTACGCGCCGTCCGACGTGCGGCTGACATAGCCGTCGTCGACGAGTTCGGACAGCAGACGGAACACGCTCGTCTTCGACAGGCCGGTCTCCTTAACCAGGTCGCTCAGCCGGTGCGTTTCGCCCGGGTTCGACACGGCTTCGAGCACGCGCAGCAGTTTGCGGGCTGCGCTGTCCTTCGCGGGCTCGCCGGCCTCGCCCGAGGTGTGAGATCCGTCGATCAAAGTCGCTGACATTTTGTCCTCCTGCGGCCAAAGATTGTGCATTGTGCACCATGAAAAGGCGGTTCTGCCCGATGGAACTCAATACGGCAATTCTACCGCGAAAGCAGTTGTTACGAACGTGTTAACCGGTGCTAGTGTTTCATCTGACGGACACGCGTTCTGCTGAGCGGAACGATTATCAGGCTCCGCCACACTTTCGCCTCACGTTTCTCGCCTCAAAGAGGAGTACGCATGACAACCCAGCAGCTCGCACAGGGCATCCGTCTGGTGGAGGGCCACGGCGGCCTCGCCGCCGTCGAAGTCACCACACCCTCGGCATCCGCCCTGATCTACCTGCACGGCGCGCACGTCGCCGACTGGACTCCCGCAGGCGGCATGCCGGTCCTTTGGATGAGCACCTTCGGCGTCTTCTCCGACACCGACCCGATCCGCGGCGGCGTCCCCCTCTGCTTCCCCTGGTTCGGCCCGAACGGCACGGATGCCTCCGCTCCCAACCACGGCTGGGCTCGCCTCTCCACCTGGTCGCTCGTCGACTCCCGCACCCTGGACACCGCGACCGGCGCCGTTGCCACAGAGCTCGTCTTCGAACTGACCCAGGACAGCGTCGGCGTTCCCGCCGGATTCCACCCCTTCACCGCGCACTACACGGTCACCGTGGGCGCAGAGCTCGGCCTCGAGCTGTCCGTCCGCAACGACGGTGCCACCCCGTTCGCGTTCGAGGAAGCCTTCCACACCTACTTCGCCGTCGGCGACGTCACAACGAGCACCCTCACCGGCCTCGAGACGTTCGGCTACACGGACCGCTCGACCAAGCCGGCCACCGAGGGCTCGTCCCTCCTGCCGCTCGGCTTCACCGGCGATGAGATCGATCGCCTCTACCCGATGCCCGAGGCGCTCGAACTCAGCGACCCGGCGAACGACCGCATCATCCGCGCCGTCTCGCAGGGCGCCGCGCAGACGGTCATCTGGAACGCCGGCCGCATCAAGGCCGCCGCCATCGCAGACTACGGAACCGACGAGTGGACCGAAACCGCCTGCGCAGAGACGTGCAACGTCGGCGCCCACTTCATCACCCTGGATCCCGGAGCGACGTCGACCATGCAGGTCACCGTCACGTCCACTACTACCGAACGGAACACGAAGACCATGCAGAGACTGTCCAAGAGCGTTGTTCCCGCGATCGCGGAACTGCCCACGAAGGCCATCCAGTTCGGCGAGGGGAACTTCCTCCGCGCGTTCGTCGACTGGCAGCTGCAGCAGATGAACAACCAGGGACTGTTCCAGGGCGGCGTGAAGATCGTCCAGCCCATCGAAGGCGGCCGCGTCGCCTCCCTCGAGGAGCAGGACAACCTCTACACGGTCCTCCTCGAAGGCCTTCAGGATGGCAAGGACGTGCAGAGCCACGAGGTCATCACCGTGGTCACCGGAACGGTCAACCCGTACGTCGACAACCGGAAGTACCTCGACCTCGCCAACGA
Organism: Cryobacterium sp. 10I1; assembly: GCF_035019805.1. NCBI lineage: Bacteria > Bacillati > Actinomycetota > Actinomycetes > Micrococcales > Microbacteriaceae > Cryobacterium > Cryobacterium sp. 10I1. Next base: position 6,801 of record NZ_JASJVF010000110.1, on the reverse strand, counting down.
CGACAACATCGAGTTCATCTTCTCCAACACGACAGAGGCCGGCATCGCCTTCGACGACCGCGACCGTCTCAATGACAAGCCCCAGCACAGCTTCCCCGGAAAGCTCACCGCGCTCCTCTTCGAGCGTTTCTCCCTCGGCAAGAAGGGCTTCCAGATCATCCCGTGCGAGCTCATCGAGCACAACGGCGACAAGCTCAAGGAATCCGTCCTCGCGACCGCCGCGCTCTGGGAGCTCGACGCAGCATTCGTCCAGTGGGTCAACACCGACAACACCTTCTACTCCAGCCTCGTCGACCGGATCGTTCCCGGTTACCCGGCCGACCGCGCCGCCGAGCTCGCCGAGGAATTCGGCTACGACGACCAGTCGATCGTCAAGGCCGAGCCATTCCTGCTCTGGGTCATCGAAGGACCGCAGTCATTGACGGAGTCCCTCCCGCTCGCGAAGGCCGGCCTCAACGTGACCGTCACCGACGACATGACGCCGTACCGCGAACGCAAGGTGTTCCTGCTGAACGCCCCGCACACCACAATGGCCTCGATCGCCCGCCTCGCCGGCGTCGAGACCGTGCGCGACGTGATGATCGACCCCGAGTTCTCCCAGTTCGTCAACTCGGAAATGTACGACGAGATCATGCCGGTCATCGACCTGCCGCACGACGAACTCGCCGCATACGCCGAGTCCGTCAAGGAACGCTTCGAGAACCGCTTCATGCACCACGAGCTCGCCTCGATCGCGCTCAACAGCATCTCGAAGTACAAGTCCCGCCTGCTGCCGATCCTGGTCAACTTCCACGAGAAGGTCGGAACCTTCCCTCCCCGCGTCACCCTGGCCCTTTCGGCACTGCTGCTCACCTACAGCGGCGACGCTGCGGTCACCGTCGTCCCCGTCGACAGCGACGAGGTGCTCGCCACCTTCCACGCCGCATACGCGACGGCCACCGCGACCGGTAGCAACGTGACGGCCGACTACGTCGAAGCGATCCTGAGCGATGACTCGCTCTGGGGCCGCGACCTCACCGAACTCCCCGGCCTCGTCGCCGAGGTCACCACCGGCCTCGACAACCTGCGCACCCTGGGTGCCCGCGCGACCATCGCGCTCCTGGCCTGATCGGCCGAATCAACCCACCGACTGATTCACCACAACGACTGTACGGAACGAAGGACTGTTTCTGATGTTTTTGAATGACGATTTCCTGCTGACCACGCCGATGGCGAAGAAGCTCTTCCACAATCACGCGAAGAACATGCCGATTGTCGACTACCACTGCCACCTGAGCCCCCAGGAGATCCTCGAGGACGGCAACTTCGCGACGATCACCGAAGCCTGGCTCGGCGGCAACAACTACGGCGACCACTACAAGTGGCGCCTGATGCGCACCAACGGGGTCCCCGAGAGCCTCATCACCGGAGACGGCGCCGACTTCGACAAGTTCTACGCCTGGGCAGGCACCCTCGAAAAGGCGCTCGGCAACCCGCTCTACGTCTGGGCGCACCTCGAACTCAAGCGCTTCTTCGGCATCGACACCGTGATCAGCCGCGCGACGGCCCGCGAGATCTACGACGCGGCCAACCTGCTCCTCGCGACTCCGGCGTTCTCCCGCCGCAGCCTGATCCGGGGCATGAACGTGAAGGTCGTCGTCACGACGGACGACCCCGCGGATGACCTGCACGTCCACGAGCTGCTCAAGGCTGAGAGCGCCTTCAAGGTGCTCCCGGCGTTCCGTCCGGACAAGTCCCTGAACATCGATCAGGCCGGGTACGCGGCGTACATCGCCACCCTCGGCACCGCGGCCGGCGTCAGCATCACCGCGTTCGCGGACATCGTCGAGGCCCTCACCCAGCGCGTCGACTTCTTCCACTCCATGGGCGGACGCCTGTCCGACCACGCCCTCGACATCGTCGTCTACGAAGAGGCCACCCCGGCCGAACTCGACACGATCGTCACGACCGCCCTCTCCGGCGGCACCCTGACCGCGACCGAGATCGCGCAGTACCGCACGGCACTGCTCAAGGCCCTGATGCGCATCTACAGCGCCAAGGACTGGACGATGCAGTACCACATCCACGCGATGCGCAACATCAACGACCCGGGCTTCGCCCGCATGGGCGCCGACACCGGTTACGACGCGATCAACGACCGCAACATCGCCGAGCCGCTCGCCAAGCTCTTCAACGCGATGGAATCCGAGGATGCGGTTCCCCGCACGATCATCTTCTCGCTGAACCCCAACGACTACCTGCCGCTGATCACCCTGATGGCCTCCTACCAGAAGGACGTCGTCCAGAAGCTCCAGCTCGGCAACGCCTGGTGGCACAACGACACCCGCAACGGAATGCGCCTGCAGCTGTCCACCTTCGCGGAGGAGAGCCTGCTCTCCAACTTCGTCGGCATGCTGACGGACTCCCGCAGCTTCCTCTCCTACCCGCGCCACGAGTACTTCCGCCGCATCCTGTGCGAACTGATCGGCGAATGGGTCGAGCTCGGCGAAGTTCCCGACGACGAGGCCATCCTCGGCCAGATGGTCGAAGACATCTCGTACAACAACGCGAACACCTACTTCGGGTTCTAGCCCGTTCGGCTCCGAGCAGGCACCTAGGACGTTCACGACCCGCTCGAAGCATCCACCCGCACAGTACCTCAGCACGAAACAGCACGAAACAGCACGACCAGCACGAACCAGCACGACCCCATTAAATCCAGCACATAGGAGTGAATCCGCATTATGAGTACATCCACCAAGGGCCTGCCCGGCGCCATGGGAGCCACCGGCCCCGAAGGCTCCGCCGGCGTCACCGTTATTGATCGCATTTCCCGCAAGGAGAAGGTCGCCTATGGCTTCGGCGACTTCGGTAACGGCTTCATGTTCGACCTCGGACAGTCGTACCTGACCAAGTTCTGGATCGACACCGCCGGCATCGCGCCCGCTGTCGTCGCACTTATCTTTACGCTCAGCAAACTGTTCGATGCCTGCATGGACCCGCTCGCGGCCGCATTCATCGACAGCCGCCGCTTCGGCAAGCGCGGAAAATTCCGCCCCGTCATGATGGTCTCCTCCATCCTGCTCGCCGTTATGACCGTCGTCACCTTCACGATGCCCGACGTGGACATGGGCTGGAAGATCGCCTTCGCCGCCGGCACGTACGCGGTCTGGGGCATCATCTACTCCTTCACGAATGACCCGTACGGCTCCCTCGCCTCGGTCATGACCCGCGACATCAAGGACCGCGCGGAGCTCGCGACCAGCCGCCAGGCCGGTTCGCTCGGCGCCCAGTGGATCTGTGGCTTCGCGTTCATCCCGATGATGATGATCTTCGGCGGCATGACCGCCCAGAACTTCATGTTCGCCTCGATGGTCATGGCCATCGTCGGCGTCGTGTCCTTCTACATCTGCTACCGCGGCACCAAGGAACGGGTGTACGTCAACCGTGCAGTCGGCTTCGAGAAGAACGGCATGAAGGACTACGCCAAGGCGATCTTCACCAACAAGCCGCTCCTCGCCCTCGTGCTCATGACGCTCTTCACCATCTCCTCGATGAACGTCAACAACATGATGATGATCTTCTTCGCCCAGTACAACCTCGGCAACATCGCCCTCCAGGCCGTCCTGAACCTCGTCATGATCGGCGCCTCCATCGTGGGCATCATGTTCATCCCGAAGATGGTCGCCAAGTGGGGCAAGAAGAAGACGGCCATGGCCGGATTCATCGTCTCCATCGTCGCCAACGGCCTGAACTTCATCATCCCGACCAACCTGTGGACGTTCATGATCCTCGTCACCATCGGGTACGCCGCGCTGGCCATCCCGAACGGCGTCACCTGGGCCTTCGTCTCCGACACGATCGACTACGGCGAATGGCACACCGGTGTCCGCAAGGAGACCATGACCTACGCCGCGTTCAACTTCTCCCGCAAGGTCGCCCAGTCCCTCGCCGCCCTCGTCGGCGCCGGCATGCTCGCCATCACGGGCTACGTCGCCAAGGCCACCTCGCAGTCCCCGGAGACGCTCTTCGGCATCAAGGCCGTCATGACGATCTACCCGGCCATCGCGCTCACCATCGCCGCCGTCATCATCTACTTCCTGTACAGCCTGAGCGATGACAAGTACCACGCCATTGCCATCGACCTCGAAGAGGGTCGTTGGGAAAAGGGCATCATCGGCGAAGAAATCGCCGCCAAGGCCTGATCCGGCCAGCAGTACCCTCCCCGACCGCTTCCCAGCGAGAGAAAAGATCTCATGAGCCACATCAACAGCATTGCGACCGGCACATCCGTGCTCGTCATGGCGGAAGGCGACGATGTCGCCGTTGCCCTCCGGGACCTCGTTCCCGGTGAAGCCATCACCCTGGGGGACAGCGTTCTGAATGTGATCGGGGCCGTCCCGAGCGGCCACAAGATCGCACTCGGATCGGTTGCGGTCGGGGAGAAGGTCCTCAAGTACGGCCAGTCGATCGGCACCGCAACGGCGCCGATCGTGCGCGGCGAACACGTGCACAGCCAGAACCTCGGTATGGACCTCGGTGCCCGCGTGCACGAGTTCGGTACCGTGCACACCGAGCTGCCCGCCCCGACGGGAGCCCGCCGGACCTTCGACGGCTACCGCCGGGCGGACGGCCGCGCCGGCACCCGCAACTACATCGCGATCCTCACGACGGTCAACTGCTCCGGCACGACCGCGAAGCTGATCGCGGACCGCTTCCGCGGCGACCTGCTCGACCGCTTCCCGCACGTCGACGGCGTCATCGCCCTCACGCACCAGAGCGGCTGCGGCCTGGTCCTCGAGAGCGAGGGTGCGCAGATGCTCGTCCGCACCCTCAACGGCTACGCGGCCCACCCGAACATCTCCGGAGTGCTCGTGCTCAGCCTCGGTTGCGAAATGACCCCGGCCGACGTCATCCTCGGCCAGGGCGAGCTTCCGGCAGACACCCTCGTCACGACCCTCTCCATCCAGGAGACCGGTGGCATGCGCGCCACCGTCGCAGCGGGCGTCGAAGCCATCCTCGAAATGGCGGAGAAGCTCGACGAACGACGCCGCGAACCCATCGACATCTCGGAACTCGTCCTCGGCCTCAACTGCGGCGGCTCCGACGGCTACTCCGGCATCACCGCGAACCCGGCCCTCGGCTGGGCCTCGGACGTCCTCGTCGCCAACGGCGCAACATCCGTTCTCGCCGAGACGCCTGAGATCTACGGCGCCGAGCACCTGCTCACCGCCCGCGCCACGACCCGCGAGGTCGGCCTCAAGCTGATCGACCGGATCAACTGGTGGGAGAAGTACATCGTCACCGGTGGCGGCACCATGGACAACAACCCCTCTCCCGGCAACAAGGCCGGCGGCATCACCACCATCCTGGAGAAGTCGCTCGGCGCCGTCGCGAAGGCCGGCCGCGCCGACCTCGCAGCGGTCTACGAATACGCCGAACCGATGACCACCCGGGGCCTCGGCTTCATGGACACCCCCGGCTACGACCCGGTGTCCGTCACCGGACTCGTCGCCGGCGGTGCGACGGTCGTCGTCTTCACGACCGGCCGCGGCTCGGTCTTCGGCTGCAAGCCCACCCCGAGCATCAAGGTCGGCACCAACACGGCGCTGTTCGTGCGCCAGGGCGACGACGTCGACATCAACGCCGGACGGATCGCCGATGGCACCGCCCGCGTCGAAGAGGTCGGCGCCGAGATCCTCGACATGATCATCGCCGTCGCCTCCGGAAAGCAGACCACGAGCGAAGAGTTCAACGTCGGCCAGGAAGAGTTCGTGCCGTGGCACATCGGAGCGGTGACCTGATGACCGACGAGCAAGCAGGCGCCCAGGCACTGCAGGAGGAGCCGGGCAACCCGGTCGCCTCCGGCGCCGACCAGGGCGAACCGCAGGTGGTCTGCTTCGGCGAGACCATGGGCATGTTCACCCCCACCTCGACGACGTCGCTCGACATCGCAGAGGGCTTCCGCCTCGGCGTCGGCGGGGCGGAGTCCAACGTCGCCGCGCACCTCGCCGAGCTCGGCCACCACGTGGCCTGGGCCGGCAATGTCGGCCAGGACCCGATCGGCACCAAGATCATTTCGACGCTCGACTGCGGGGGAGTGGACACCCGCTGGGTGAACCGCACCGCGGTCAGCCCGACCGGCCTGTACCTCAAGGAGCCGGACACCGGTACCGGCGCGCACGTCTTCTACTATCGTGCGGGTTCCGCCGCCTCCGAGCTGGGCGTGGCGGATGCCGGGGCCTGGCCCCTCCAGTCCGCCCACCTGATCCACACGAGCGGCATCACGCCCTCGCTGTCGCCGAGCTGCTCCGCCCTGGTGGAACACGTGCTCGACCACGCGGCGGAGTGGGGCACTTCGGTGTCCTTCGACGTCAACTACCGGTCCAAGCTCTGGCCCGTGAGCGTGGCCGGTCCCCGGCTGCGTGAGCTCGCCGGCAAGGCGACGGTCGTCCTCGTCGGACTCGACGAAGCCGCCACCATCTGGGGCTGCGTCACCTCCGACGACGTGCGCGCCCTGCTGCCCGACGTGCCCTACCTCGTCGTCAAGGACGGAGCCGTCGACGCGACGGAGTACGCGCTTCTGCCCGACGGCACCCGCCTCACCACGGTCGTCCCTGCCCACAAGGTCGAGGTCGTCGAGCCGGTCGGAGCCGGAGACGCGTTCGCCGCCGGTTACCTGTCCGCACTCATGAACGGCGAGTCGTCCGAAGTCCGCCTGAACCACGGGCACTCGCTCGCCGCCTGGGCGCTCGGCAGCCGCGAGGACTTCCGGCCCGGCCACGCTCACGGGCCAGAGCTTGGACCGGTAGTTGACGTCGA
>NZ_JASJVF010000109.1:0-10585 GCF_035019805.1 Cryobacterium sp. 10I1 | reverse complement strand
TCACCGTGAACCCCGACAATCTGGGTCCCGTGATCGTGCGGGCGCACATCGGCGGCAGTGCGATTCGGGTGGAACTGTTCGCCCCGACCGATCTCGGGCGGGATGCCCTGCGCGCGATCCTGCCGGAGCTGCGGCGCGACCTCGCCCAGGGCGGCACGGACACGCGGCTCGACCTGTCCGGGAACTCCCAGCCCGACGATTCCCGCGCTGCGGGCTCCGGTACCTTCGGCGCTCCCGGCCGGCAGGAGGCCAGGACCAGTCCGGATCCCGGATCCGTGCGGGCACCCGACCAACCGGGCGACGCCCGGGAGTCCGGCACGGCGGTCCGACCGCCGTTCCGGGACGAACCCCTCGGCTACCGCCCCTCCGTCGATGTGCTGGCCTGAATGACGGCCCAACGGATGACCGCCCAGAACCTGTTCCAGAACACGACCACAAGAACCACGAGAAGCACGAGAAGAGAGAACCCATGACGATCGAAGCCATCGTGGCCGCATCGGCAGCCGGAGCAACGGGAGCCGCGACCGCGACCGCCGGCGTGTACAGCGCGTCGACCACCACGCGCACGCCGAGCCAGAGCCTCGACTCCGAGGCCTTCATGAAGCTCCTCGTCACGCAGCTGAAGAACCAGGACCCGAGTTCGCCGATGGACTCCAACCAGATGATCAGCCAGACGACGCAGCTCTCCATGATGGAGAAGCTCACGGCCCTGTCGACGACCTCCGACGAGAGCTTCTCGCTCCAGATGCGCATCGCGGCCGCCTCCCTGGTCGGGCAGAACGTGACATACACGGATGCCGCCGGCACCTCGGTCACGGGAGTCGCCTCCGCCGTGTCCTACGCCGGATCGGTGCCGCAGGTCACGGTCGGGGGAGTGAGCGTCAAGCTCGACGCGATTTCCGGGGTCACGACCCCGGCGACCACGACCACTCCGGTCGTCGCGACCACCACGACCTGACGCCTGGCGCGTCCCGCCCGGCCGTACTCCACCACACGCTTTCCACCCATACCGTTTCGAAAGGCAGCATCCCATGCTTCGTTCCCTGTATTCCGGAATCTCCGGCCTTCGCGCGCACCAGACCATGCTGGATGTCACCGCGAACAACATCGCCAACGTCAACACGACGGCGTTCAAGTCTTCCTCGGCGCAGTTCCAGGACACCCTGTCCCAGCTGACCCACGGCGCGGGCTCCCCGCAGACCGTTGTCGGCGGCACCAACCCGGCCCAGGTCGGCCTCGGCGTGCAGGTCGCCGGCATCTCCACCAACTTCGCCCAGGGCTCCACCCAGTCGACCGGTCGCGCAACCGACATGATGATCTCCGGCGACGGTTTCTTCGTGACCCAGCTCGCCGGCGAAACCCTCTTCAGCCGCGCGGGCGCCTTCGACTTCGACGCGCAGGGCCGCCTCGTGTCACCGTCCGGCGCGCTCGTGCAGGGTTGGAACGCCGACGCGAAGGGCACGGTCAACCAGGGCGGAGCGCTGGGCACCATCACCCTGCCACTCACCACAATTCAGCCGCCATTGGCTTCGGCAACGGCCACAGTGACCGGAAACCTGCCTTCGGATGCGGCTGACGGTACAACCCTGAGCCGGGAATTCACGGCCTATGACAAGACCGGCGCCGCGAGTCAGGTCTCACTCAACTTCACGTACAGCGCAGCGGCCCCGGCCAAGTGGACCGTCACTTCTCCCAACTCGACGAGCAGCACGATGCTCACCTTCGCGGATGGGTCACTGACCTCGACTGCGAACAGCCTGCCGGTCACCGTCAACGGTGTCACTGTCGCCGTCGACCTGGGCACGATCACGGGCGCCGCCAACCTCAGTTCGTTGACTGCCGCGAGCACCGACGGCCACGCCGCAGGTTCGCTCACGTCGTTCACCCTCGGCAAGGACGGCACCCTTACCGGGCTGTTCAGCAACGGCAAGCAGCAGTCGATCGGCCGGATCGCCCTCGCGACCTTCACCAACCCCGGTGGCCTCGAGAAGGCCGGATCGTCCGAGTACCGGTCGACCACGAACTCGGGCACCGCTGTCCTCGGTGCCGCCGGATCCGCCGGAATGGGCACCCTCACGAGCGGTTCCCTCGAGATGTCGAACGTCGACCTCTCCCAGGAGTTCACGAACCTCATTGTCGCCCAGCGCGGCTTCCAGGCCAACGCCCGCATCATCACGACCTCCGACGAGGTCCTGACCGAGCTGACGAACCTCAAGCGGTAGTCCCGGCAGACGCAGGCGCGACCGGCGCCGGGTCCTTCGCGGGCCCGGCCGGCGGCATCCGCCTGCCCGCCCACACCCCGAGCTAACCTTCGGCGCGGAGCGACCGACAGTGGTGCCTGACGGCCGGTGTGGCCGTCGTGAGCCAGGGACGGGCCCCATGATCGTTGTGACACGGCTGAATGACAGCCAATTTGCGATCAACCCCGACCTGATCGAACGCATTCACGCCAGCCCCGACACGACCCTCGTCATGGTCGACGGGGCGAAGTTCATCGTCATCGAGACCCTCGACGAGATCATCGAGAAGATCGCCCGATTCCGGGCCCATGTGATCTCGCTCGCCTCCCTCACCGACGACCGCGACTACCGGTCCGGCGCCCGGTCGCTCGAGGTTCCGACGGGACCGCACGCGATCGAAGACGAGCTCGAACCGGGCAGCGGGCAGCGCCCGCGGAGGCTCTGATGGATCCGGCAACCCTGATCGGGATCGCCCTCGCCTTCGGCTCCATGGTCGCCATGATCACGATCGAGGGATCCTCGATCGCCTCCATCCTGTTGCCTGCTCCGATGATCCTCGTCTTCGGTGCCACGATCGCGGTCGGTATCGCCGGCGGAACCATCAGTGACGCCCTCAACGCATTCAAAGCGCTTCCCAGCGCGTTCAAGGGCAAGACCACCCCACCCCAGGACGTGATCGACCAGATCGTCGTGCTCGCCGAGAAGGCCCGCAGCGCAGGTCTCCTCGCGCTCGAGCAGGAGGCCGACGCGATCGACGACCCGTTCCTGCGCACGGCGCTGCAGAACATCGCGGACGGCACCGACGGAGACGAACTGCGGATCCTGCTCGAGGACGAGCTTTCGACCGCGACGAAGCTCAGCCGGAACGCCTCGAAGTTCTTCGTGACCCTCGGCGGCTACGCCCCGACTGTCGGCATCATCGGCACCGTCATCTCCCTCACCCACGTCCTCGAGAACCTCGACACTCCCTCGACCCTCGGGCCGATGATCGCCGCCGCATTCGTCGCGACGTTGTGGGGGCTCGTCTCGGCGAACTTCATCTGGCTTCCGATCGGGAACCGCCTCAAGCGGCTCTCCGACCTCGAGGTCGAACGGATGACCCTCCTGATGGAAGGCGCTCTCGCCGTCCAGGCCGGCAGCCAGCCGCGGCTCCTCGGCGAACGCCTCCGGGCCATGGTGCCGAACGCGCCGGCCAAGAAGGCCGCAAAGGCCGCCAAGGCGGACAAGGCGGACAAGCCGCTGTCTGAGGCAGCATGAGTGCCGGCGGCGGGCACGGCGGAGGACGCGGGCGAGGTCGAGGTCGCGGCCTCGAGGAGGAGCACGTCGAGCACGTCGACGAGCGCTGGATGGCGTCGTACATGGACATGGTCACCGTGCTGATGTGCATGTTCATCGTGCTGTTCGCGATGTCCTCCGTTGATTCGCAAAAGTTCTTTCAGCTCAAGAATTCCCTCGCGACAGGCTTCGGGGCCGTCGACGTCGGCAAGATCGACACGGCCACCGGGGTCGTCGTGTCGGCCGCGAACGCCAACGCCAGCGACCCGGCCGCGAAGGACCTCGGGACGGCGGGCGCAACCTCGACGTCGGCCGCGACAGCCTCGGCGACACCATCGCCAACAGCGACCCCGGCACCGACTCCCGCCCTCACCGACCTCCAGATCGCGACCCAGGAAATCGCCGACCTCTCCTCGGTGCAGGCGGCACTGAAGGCAGCCGTCACCGCGCAGGGCATCGACTCGATCGTGCAGTTCACGATCGACGCCCGAGGGCTGACCATCGGGCTCGTCGGAACGGATGCCTTCTTCGCTCCCAACCTCGCCACCCTGAGCCCGAAGGCGACGGCCGTCATCGACGCCATGTCGCCGATCCTCGCCGGCGACAAACGTGAGGTCACCGTCGAAGGCCACGCCGACCGGCACGGCGTCACCGTGAATTATGCGACCGACTGGGAACTCTCCTCGGCCAGGGCGACGAGCGTCCTGCGCAGGTTCGTCGAGGTCGGCGGTGTCGCGGGGGAGCGGATCTCCGCGATCGGCTACGGTTCGACCCGTTCGGTCACGACCGCGGACACCCTCGACGCGATGGCCCAGAATCGCCGCGTCGACGTTGTCCTGCTTTCGAGCGAACCGGATGCCGTCCGCGCGCTGATCCCCTCGATCCTCGCCGGGCAGGCGGGCGCCCCCTAAGCAGCGGACACCGTCAGGCATCCCGCGGTCGCCCCGCGGGCAGCCCGCCCGGGATTTCGAACGAATTCCCTGCGGACTGCTTACCGGTCGGATTCACCGGCCGATAGTTGCAGTCGTGACGGTCCAGGAACACAAGAGCATTGGCGTGCCCGCAGCGCCCGAGCGCACGGTCGAGGTGTACGACTTCCGACGTCCGACGACCCTCGCGCGCGAGCACTCGCGTGTCCTCGAGCTCGCCTTCGAGACCTTCGCGCGCCAGTGGGGCACCCAGCTGACCGCGAAGGTTCGCGTGATGTCCCAGGTCACCTGCGAGCACGTCCTGATGCGCAGCTACGACGAATACGCGAGCTCGCTGCCGTCGTCGACCGCGATGGTGCTCTGCCCGGTAGGCAGCCTCGCGGCCAAGGCCGTCATCCAGTTCCCGACCGCGGCGGCCCTGTCCTGGGTGAGCCACATGCTCGGTGGCAGCGAGGTCCCTCCACTTCCCGAGCGCACCTTCACCCAGATCGAACTCGCCCTCGTGCGTCGCCTGATGGAGGACGCCCTCGAGGACCTGCGCTACTCCCTCGGGACGCTCCTCGTCCTGCCGATCTCGTTCGGCGGCATCCAGTACAACTCGCAGTTCGCCCAGGCCGCGGCGACGAGCGATCTCGTCATCGTCGCGACGTTCTCGATGCGGGTCGGCGAGACGACTTCGACCGCCACCCTCGCGTTGCCCGCCGAGACCCTGCTTCCCCAACTCGGGGAGTCGATCCCGGTCATCACCGCCGAGGAACAACAGGAGAAGCTGAACGCCCAGCTCGCCTGGGTGCCCGTCGACCTGTCCCTGCAGCTCAGCCCGATCCGGGTGCTTCCGAGCGTCATCCTCGGCCTCGCCGTCGGTGACCTGCTGCCTGTCCCGCACTCCAGGCACCGCCCGCTCGACCTCGTCGTCGACGGGCACACCCTGGCCAGGGCCGCCGTCGGATCCAACGGCTCCCGCCTGGCCTGCATCGTCACCGACACCGAGGAACTGTCCCCATGAGCCCTGCCACGACCGCCATCCGCAATCTCGTCGAGGCCCTGCTCACGGTCCTGCCAACGCCCACCCGCCTGGAGGCGACCCCGTGCGCCGGCGAATCCCTCGCCGGCCGGCTCGGCGCCGGCGTCGTCGCCTCCTTCGTCGGCGTCACGAGCGCCGACCTCGCGATCGTCCTCACCGACCCGCACTCCCTCGACGCCGCAGCGGGCAATGGCGCCTTCTCGAGCCTCGACGTGCTCCGCCCCGCCCTCGACAGCGCCGCAACGGTCCTCGGCATCGGCGTACTCGGCGCCTCCCGCCTCGAAGACGTCACGTCCCTGTTCGCGGATGCCGACACGAGCGTCTTCGAGCTCGCGAGCGAGGGCGTCGTGAGCGCCTGGTTTGCGATCCGCCTCCGCGAGAACGGCGCCATCTCCGGGATCCCGCGCACCGGAAACCGGTCCGTCGTCGGAAAGCTCGGCCGGATCAACAGCGTCGAAATGGCCCTGACCGTCGAGATCGGCCGCACCCGGATGTCCGTGCGCGACGTGCTCGCCCTCGAACCCGGCGCCGTGATCGAGCTCGACCGCTCCGCGGGAGCCCCCGCAGACATCCTGCTGAATGGCCGCCTGATCGCCCACGGCGAGATCGTCGTCGTCGACCAGGACTACGCCGTGCGGATCACCCAGATCCTCGATGTCGCCGAGAGCCTGAGTTAGGTGGACACCCTCCTCGTCGCCCTCCGCGTCGCGCTGTCCCTCGCCGTCGTCGTCGGCCTCCTCTGGGTCCTGCAGCGCCGCATGCAGAAGGGCACCCGCCGTGGCCCCAAGGCCAGCCTCGTGTCGGTCGTGGGCCGGCAGGGCCTCGGCCAGAAGGCATCCGTCGTCGTCGTCGACGTGGAAGGCCGCAGGTTTGTGCTCGGAGTCACGGAACAGTCGGTCACCGTGCTGCACGACGCGCTGAGCCCGGCGGAGAGCTTCGCCACCACGCTGCACGCGGCGGACACGGACACGGACACGGACACGAGACGCTCCGCGGGGATCGCCGCGACGACCGCAACGGGCGCGTATGAGGCGGCCGCGAGCGTTGCGGCCGAGGACGAGGCGCTCCCCGCGCCGCTCACCTTCCGTCCCCGCCACGACCGGGGCACCCGCACCGCGGAGTCAGCCCTGCGCGCCGAGTCCGGACCGGGCTCGAGCTCCCGGCCGAACCGCCTGGCCGGATCGATCCTCTCGCCGGCGACGTGGCAGCAGACTGCCGCGGCACTCCGGCAGGGACGGTGAACACCCGCGCCCTGCGCCCCGGCCTGCCCGGGCTCCGTGCCCCGCGCTCCGATGCACTCCGCCGCGCTGACCGGGTGCGCTTCACCAGGCTCCTCGTGATGGCGGCGCTCGTGCTCGTCATCGTCCTCGCCGTCGTGCTGCTCACCACGAGCGCAGGCCACGCCGCGACGATCGCCCCGGTCGCCCCCGTCGACCCGGTGGCGCCGAGTACCCCGACGCCCGCGGCAGGCACCGGCCTGAGGGTCGACATCAACGGCCCGGACGGTTCACCGTCCTCGGCGATCGTGACCCTGATCGGCATCACCCTGCTTTCGGTCGCCCCGGCGCTCCTGCTCATGATGACGAGCTTCACCAAGATCTTCGTGGTGCTCGCGATGACCAGGAACGCCCTCGCGCTCCCGTCGATCCCGCCGAACCAGGTGCTCGCGGGCCTCGCCCTGTTCCTGTCGCTGTTCATCATGGCGCCCGTGCTCACCGACATCAACAACCACGCCCTGCAGCCCTACCTGAACGGCACGCTCTCCTTCGACGACGCGGTCACGATCGGCTCTGCTCCACTGCGCACCTTCATGCTCGCGCACACCCGCGAGGAAGACCTCGCCCTGATGACCAGGGCCGCGGACCAGGCCAACCCGGTCAGCCGCGACGCGGTGTCCCTGCTCACCCTGATCCCGGCGTTCATGATCTCCGAGCTGCGGGCAGCCTTCATCATCGGCTTCGTCATCTTCATCCCGTTCCTCGTCATCGACATCGTCGTCTCCGCCGCCCTGATGTCGATGGGCATGATGATGCTGCCGCCGGTGATGATCTCGCTCCCGTTCAAGATCCTGCTGTTCGTGCTCGTCGACGGCTGGGGACTGATCATCACGACCCTCATCACCAGTTACCGGGGTGGCTGATGGACACCAACGCCATCCTCGACATCGGCATGCAGGCGATCATCGTCGCGGGCAAACTCTCCGCGCCGATCCTGATCACCGCCCTCGTCGTCGGTTTCGCCATCTCCCTGTTGCAGTCGATCACGCAGATCCAGGAGGTGACGCTCTCCTTCGTACCCAAGGCGATCGCCGTCTGCCTCGCCCTGCTCATCTGCGGGCACTGGATGATCTCCGAGATCGTCTCCTTCACGACCGCGCTCTTCGACAAGATCCCGACACTCATCGGCGGCGGCTGATGAACATCACCCTCGACTTCACCTGGATCGAGGCCGTCATGCTCGCCGGGGTGCGCCTCATCGCCTTCCTCGTGATCGCCCCGCCGTTCTCCTACAACGCGTTCCCGCTCCGGATCAAGGGCATGCTCTCCCTCGGGCTCGCCCTCGCCGTTTCGCCCGTCGTCACCCCCGGCTACGTGTCCCCGGACACCGGCGGCTTCATCCTCGCGCTCCTGCTCGAAATCGTCGTCGGCGGCATGCTCGGCTTCCTCGTGCTGATCGTGTTCTCCGCCGTGCAGTCGGCCGGCAACCTGATCGACCAATTCGGCGGATTCCAGCTCGCCCAGGGCTTCGACCCGCAGGCGATGGTCAACGGCGCCATGTTCACCCGGCTCTACCAGATGACCGCCATCGCGCTCCTTTTCGCGTCCGGCGGCTACCAGCTCATCATCGGCGGCCTGACCCGGAGCTTCACGGCCATCCCGATCGGCGGGGGCATGGACCTCGCCGCCCCGGTCCAGGCCGCAACGAACGCCGTCGGCCAGCTGCTGCTCTCCGCCGTGCAGATCGCAGGACCGCTCATCGTCGTGCTCTTCCTCGCGGATGCCGGCCTCGGCCTGCTCACCCGGGTCGCGCCCGCGCTCAACGCCTTCGCCCTCGGCTTCCCGCTCAAGATCCTGATCACCCTCACCCTCGGCGCGAGCGCCTTCGTCGCGCTTCCGCGCATCGTGTCCGCCCTCACCGACACCGCCGTCACGACCATGCTCGGGGTGAAGTAGATGTCGGACTCCGGCGAAAAGACCGAGCAGGCCACCGATAAGCGGATGAAGGAGGTCCGCGCCAAGGGCCAGCTCTCCAAGTCGCAGGACCTCACCGCGTGGATCGGCATCGGCTCCGCCGCCGCCCTCGCCCCCGTCACGATCAGCCTCGGGTCCCAGGCCGGCGCCAGCCAGCTCGACGGACTGCACGCGATCGTCGCGAATCCGAGCCCCGAACTCGCCGAGCAGCTGATGGGCGACGCGTTCTCCTCGCTCGCCGGCACCCTGACCCCGATGCTCGCGACCGTGTTCGCCGTCGTGCTCGCCATCGGCGTGGCCTTCCTGCTGGCCTGGGACGCGGGCGGCATCACTGCGGGGATCTTCTACCGTGGCGAGACGGACCTGATGACCGGCATCCAGCTCGCGCCGGAGCTCCCGCTCGAGGAGCTCTTCTTCCTCACCTTCCTCTGCTATCTGACCATGAACGCCGTGCGCGGGGCCGAGCTGCTTCTCGAACGCGGTGCACGTCGAAAGCGGCGCACGTGACCTACCTGCTGCTCGACCTCGTCTTCGTCGTCGCTGCGGCCCTCGCAGCGGTCGTTGCCGGACTGCGGCGACGTCCTTCCCGGCGCAGGGTCGCGGCGATCGGGTGCGCATTGCTCGCTGTGCTCGTGCTGAGCGCGATCTTCGACAACGTGATGATCGGCGTCGGGCTCGTCGCCTATGACCCCGCCCACACCTCTGGCCTCCGCCTCGGCCTGGCCCCTGTCGAGGATTTCGCCTACCCGCTCGCCACCGCCCTCCTGCTGCCCGCACTCTGGACGCTCCTGCCGGGGCGCCGGGCTCCGGGCGGACGGGCCGCCCCGGTCAGCCCCGGGTCGGTCGACAGGTCGGTCGCCGGGTCGGTCGACAGGTCGGTCGACGGGACCGGAACCGTGGGAGAATCCAGTCAGGGAAGGGATCAGGGGCGGGATCACGGTCCCGCACAGGATCACGACAACAGCGCCAGCAGCCGATCGGCCACGCGCGGGGGGAACCGATGAGCAGCATCCGTACGACGACACTCTGGAAGACGCGGCAGGTGCTGCTGTCCTCGCGGCCCCTTAGCTGGATCAACACGGCCTACCCGTTCGCGGCCGGCTACATCGTGACGACCGGGCGCGTCGACGCGCTCCTCGTGGTCGGCACACTGTTCTTCCTGATCCCGTACAACCTGCTGATGTACGGCATCAACGACGTGTTCGACTACGAGTCCGACCTGCGCAACCCGCGGAAGGGCGGCGTCGAAGGCGCGATGCTCGACCCTGCCCTGCACCGCACGGTGCTGGTGTCCGGGATCGTGACGGCGGTGCCCGTGCTCGGCGCGATGCTCGTGCTGGCCGGCACAGGGCATCCGGTGTCGTGGGTCGTGCTCGCGGTGAGCCTCTTCGCCGTTGCCGCGTACTCGGTGCCCGGGCTGCGGTTCAAGGAGCGCCCTGTCGTCGACTCCGTGACGTCGAGCACGCACTTCGTCAGCCCGGCGGTCTACGGGCTCGCGGTCGCCGGGGCGCAGTGGACACCGGGCCTGGTGGCCCTGCTCGCCGCGTTCTTCCTCTGGGGTATGGCCAGCCACGCCTTCGGGGCCGTGCAGGACGTCGTGCCCGACCGGGAGGGCGGGATCGCCTCGATCGCGACCGCGCTCGGCGCCGGCCGGACGGTGCGGCTCGCGATCGGCTGCTGGGCTGCTGCCGGGCTGCTGATGCTCGCGACCGGGTGGCCCGGCCTTCTCGCCGCCGTGCTCGCGGTTCCGTACATTGTGGCCGCGTGGCCGTTCCGGTCGGTGAGCGACGCGCGCGCCGAGACCGCCAATGCCGGCTGGAAGCGCTTCCTCTGGCTGAACTTCGTGTCCGGGTTCTGCGTGACCATGCTGTTGATCGTGTCCTCGCTGCTCTGAGGCGGGTGCCGACGCGCGGATGCGGCGAGGCC
>NZ_JASJVF010000108.1:0-10624 GCF_035019805.1 Cryobacterium sp. 10I1 | reverse complement strand
GCATCCGTTGGATGCCGCGCCTTTCCCAGCGTCTGAACGCCGGTTTCGCCTAGAAAACGGTCAGGCCCCTCGCGCGGAATTGCTCCCGCACGCGCTCCTGCAGATCGTTGTCGGGGGGCGTCACCCCGTGCAGCGGGTACGGGATCTCGAGCCGGTCCCACTTGTCCTCGCCCATCTGGTGGAACGGGAGCACTTCGACGCGCTCGACGTTCGGCCAGCGGGAAATGATTTCCGCGACGGCGTCGACGTTGTCGACGGCATCGGTCAGTCCGGGGACGAGCACGAAGCGGGCCCAGACGGGGATTCCCTTTTCCGCGAGGCGATCGCCGAAATCGAGTGTCGGCTGGAGCTCACGCCCGGTGACCTCTTTGTACGTGTCGTGAAGACCGGACTTGACGTCCAGAAGCACGAGGTCGAGGTTGTCGAGCAGCGTCTCTGACGCGCTCTTCCCGAGGAACCCCGAGGTGTCCAGGGTGGTGTGGATGCCGAGCTTGTGGCATTCCTCGAAGATGCGCTCCACGAAGGCCGGCTGCATGAGCGGCTCACCGCCGGAGATGGTGAGGCCTCCCCCGGTTGCGTCGAAGACGCCCTTGTAGCGCTTGAGGCGCGTGACCAGGTCGTCGAGGGTGGTGATCAACCCGTCGCGCATCTTCCAGGTGTCCGGGTTGTGGCAGTACTGGCAACGCAACAGGCACCCGGACAGGAACAGGGTCATCCGCGTTCCGGGACCGTCCACGGCCGTGACGAGTTCCCAGGAATGGACGCTCGCCACCGAGCCGTTGTGAATCGCGGCCATCTCGAGGTGATGGAGTTCGGCAAGTTCAGCTTGTTCGGTGCTGGGAGTCTTGCCGTCCTCCAGCGCGACGAGTGCGATGGCGGGGCCGACGCTGGGTAGGCCGAGGTTTATTGCGGGCATTGTCTCGTCCTACTCAGCGTCGCCGCCATCTGTTATCGGTGGATATTAGTGCTGGTGAATCTTCGGTGCTGGTGAATCCTTAGCGCTGGTGAATCCTTAGCGCTGGTGGAACGTACGGCTGATGACGTCCATCTGCTGTTCGCGCGTGAGGCGCACGAAGTTGACCGCGTAGCCGGAGACGCGAATCGTCAGCTGCGGGTAGTTCTCCGGGTGCAGCATGGCGTCTTCAAGGGTTTCCTTGTTGAGCACGTTGACGTTGATGTGGTAGCCGGTGGCTTCCGTGTACGCGTCAATGAGTCCGACGAGGCTCGTGATCTGCTCGTCCTTGGTGTGACCGAGGCCACTGGGGACGACCGTGTTCGTGAGCGAGATGCCGTCCTGCGCCTGGCTGAACGGCAGCTTGGCGACGCTGAGCGCCGACGCGAGCATGCCGTGCGTGTCGCGGCCGTTCATCGGGTTTGCACCCGGAGCGAACGGCTCACCCTTGCGACGGCCATCGGGCGTGTTGCCGGTTGCCTTGCCGTAGACCACGTTGGACGTGATCGTCAGGATCGACTGGGTGTGGATCGCGTTGCGGTAGGTCGGGTGCTTGCGGATCATGTTCATGAAGCGTTCCATGACGTCGATCGCAATGGAGTCGACCTTGTCGTCGTCGTTACCGAACTTGGGGAATTCGCCCTCGATCGTGTAGTCGATGACGAGTCCGTTGTCGTCGCGGACCGGACGCACCTTGGCGTACTTGATCGCGGACAGGGAGTCGGCGACAACGCTCAGGCCGGCGATGCCACAGGCCATCGTGCGAACGATTTCCTTGTCGTGGAGAGCCATTTCGAGACGCTCGTACGCGTACTTGTCGTGCATGTAGTGGATGCAGTTCAGCGCGGTGACGTAGGTCTCGGCAAGCCACTCGAGCGTGACGAGGTAGTTCGCGAAGACGGTGTCATAGTCGAGGATCGTGTCCAGGTTCGGCGCGGTCGCCGGGGCGACCTGCTTGCCGGAAACCTCGTCCTTGCCGCCGTTGATCGAGTAGAGCAGCGCCTTGACGGCGTTGACGCGAGCACCGAAGAACTGCATCTGCTTGCCGACGCGCATCGGGGAGACGCAGCAGGCGATCGCAGCGTCGTCACCGAGCTCGGCGCGGATGAGGTCGTCGGACTCGTACTGGATCGCCGACGTGTCGATGGAGACCTGGGCGCAGAAGCGCTTGAATCCATCGGGAAGGCCGTCGTTCCAGAGAACGGTGAGGTTCGGCTCCGGTGCTGCGCCGATGTTGTACAACGTCTGGAGGAAACGGAACGCCGTCTTGGTGACGAGCGGGCGACCGTCTTCGCCGATGCCGCCGAGGGACTCGGTGACCCAGGTCGGGTCGCCGGCGAAGATCTCGTCGTATTCCGGGGTACGCAGGAAGCGCACGATGCGGAGCTTGATGACGAGGTCGTCGATGAGCTCCTGGGCGCCCTCTTCGGTGATGGTGCCGTCGGCGAGGTCGCGCTCGATGTACGCGTCGAGGAAGGCCGAGTTACGGCCGAACGACATTGCAGCGCCGTTCTGTTCCTTGACGGCACCGAGGTACGCGAAGTACAGCCACTGGACGGCTTCCTGGGCGGTCTGGGCCGGCTTGGAGATGTCGGAGCCGTAGGACGCGGCCATCTGGACGAGTTCCTTGAGGGCCCGGATCTGCTCCGAGTTTTCCTCGCGGGCGCGGATGATGTCCTCGGTCGAGGGCTCCATGTCGAGCTCGGCGCGGTCGTTCTTCTTGCCGGCGATCAGTGCGTCGACGCCGTAGAGGGCGACACGACGGTAGTCGCCGATGATACGGCCACGGCCGTAGGCATCCGGAAGACCGGTGATCAGGTGGCTGTTGCGGGCACGACGCACACCGGGAGGGTAGACGTCGAACACGGCGGTGTTGTGGGTCTTGCGGTAGTCGGTGAAGATCTTCTCGAGTTCGGGAGAGACGGGGTAGCCGTAGGTCTCGAGGGAGTTGACGACCATGCGCCATCCACCGAACGGCATGATCGCGCGCTTGAGCGGCGCATCCGTCTGGAGGCCGACGATGACTTCATTGTCCTTGTCGATGTAGCCCGGCTTGTGGGCTGTAATGGAGGACGGCGTGAAGGCGTCGATGTCGTAGACGCCCTTACGACGTTCCTCGGGGAACATCGCGGACAACTTGGCCCAGACTCCCGTGGTGCGGGCAGTCGGCCCGGCCAGGAAGGACGCGTCGCCGATATACGGCGTGTAATTGCGCTGAATGAAATCGCGAAGGTTAATCGAATCCTGCCACGGCCCGGAAACGAATTCCGCCTTGCCGTGCTGCATCGAAGTGTCGCCGCTGAGGACGCCCTCTGTAATTGTCATGTGGACTACTCTCCTCGTGGGATTGAGCTTTCCCGCCGCGGAAGATCCCGCGCTCGGGGTAGTGAGCGGGGGGACACGAGGCGCCAGACGTGCACCGATGCACCGTGGTCCGCTCTCTTTTTCCAACACTACTCCCCGGCAAGGGCCGGTCGGGGGGTTCTTCCGCCGCGTCTCTCGCCCGCGCGTTTAAAAGGACTCGCCTAGCACAGCCAAACCCCGGTAATCCACTGCGGGGAGTGACGATCCTGAGAATTCTCAAACCTGGCGGCTAGAGCTTCTTTCCGGGGTTCAGCAGGCTGGCGGGGTCGAAAGCGAGCTTGACGCGGCGCTGCAGCTCCCGCACGGCGAGGCCGAGTTCGTCGTCGAGGTGCGCCTGCTTGAGCAGGCCGATCCCGTGTTCCCCCGACGCGGACCCACCCAGCGTGACGGCGAGCTGGATCACCCGTTTGAACGCGCGGTGGGCGGCATCGACCTCCGCGGGCAGGTCGGGGTTGAAGCCGATCACCGGGTGCAGGTTCCCGTCGCCGAGGTGCCCTCCGGTGCTGATCGGAATCAAGAGTTCGCTGGAAATCTCCTGAAGGCCGGAGAGGAGCGCCTGCAGCTGCGACCGCGGAACGGTCACGTCCTCGTTGAGGCTCGCACCGCGCGCGGCCTGCAGGGCCGGCTGGAGGAGGCGTCTCGCGCTCATCAGCTGGTCGAGGTGCGCGGCGTCGTGCGCGATGACGATCTCGCCCGCTCCCCCGGCCTCGAGGATGCGCGCGTATTCTGCGACGTCGTCGTCGGCCTGCCCCGCGGCATCCGACTGCACGAGGAGAAGTGCTGCAGCACCCTCCGGGAGCGTGGACGCGGGGTCGAAGGCGTTGATCGCGGTGATGCAGGATCCGTCGAGGAATTCGAGCACGCTCGGACGCCGGTTGTTCGTGACGATCAGTGCGGCGGCGGCGAGGGCCTCCGCGGTGGTCGAGAACGTCGCGGACACGCCGGAGGCCGGGGCAGGGGCAGGCAGCAGCCCGACCGTGATCTCGGTGATGATCCCGAGGGTGCCCTCCGACCCGACGAGGAGCGCCGTCAGGTTGTACCCGGCGACACCCTTGATGGTGCGCTGCCCCGTGTGCACGATGGAGCCGTCCGCGAGGACGACCGTGAGGCGGCGCACGAAGTTACCCGTCACGCCGTATTTGACGCACAGCATCCCGCCGGCGTTGGTGGCCACGTTGCCGCCGATCGTCGAGCCCTTCCACGAGCCGGGGTCCGGCGGGTAGAAGAGGCCGGCGGTCGCGGCGGCCCTGGCCAGGGCGTATGTGCGCACGCCGGCCTCGACCGTCGCGGTCTGGTCTGCCTTGTCGACGGAGACGATCCGGTTCATCCGGGTGAGGTTCACGACAATGGCTCCGGTGATCGCGTTCGCACCGCCGGCGAGTCCGGTGCGGGCACCCTGCGGCACGAGCGCAATGCCGTTGGCCGCTGCGAGGGTGACGACCGCCGCAACCTCGGCGGTGCTTTTGGGGAACACGACGGCGAGGGGCTCCCCCGCAGCGGTGCCGTCCGACTGGTCCGTGAGATACGCATCGGTCGCCTGTCCGGTCACGAGCTGCACGGGCGGCAGTATCGTGGCGAGTTCGTCGAGGATCGTCTGCGGGGAAAGCGTTTCAGTCACGGGGGCCTCTGGGTCAGAGTGGACGAGCCGGCACCGGGCGAAAGGCCTGCGGCCCGGCGGTGGGTGTGCCTCAATCGGGGCGTTTGCCCAGTATATGAGGCGGTATATTCCGCAGCCGACTTGTAGTTATTGATGTATCTATGGCTAGGCTGGGGGTATGCCGACCGAATCAGCCTCCCTCATGCCGGCCGGGGCCTCCGCCGTCGAGCGGGCATACACGCACGTCGCGGACCTGATCATCTCGGGGTCCCTCCCTGCGAGCTCCTTCCTGACCGAGGGGGAGATCGCCGGAGCCCTCTCACTCAGCCGCACACCGGTGCGCGAAGCCTTCCTCGCGCTCGAGGCCCGCGGGCTGATCCGGCTCTTCCCGAAGAAGGGCGCCGTCGTCACCGCGCTCGACGAGGCGGAGACCGCCGAGTTGCTCCAGGTGCGCATCATGCTCGAGACGACCGCCGTCCGGCTCCTGGGCGAACGCGAGGGCGGGACAGGCGGGGTGGACACCGACCTCGCCGCCCTGATCGAGATCCAGGCGGATGCCGCTGCGAGCGGTGACCTGCTCACCTTCGCCAGGGCAGACCACCGCTTCCACTCCCGGATCGTGGACGAGAACCGCAACCGGGTGATCGACGGTTTCTACGCCCAGCTCGGCCCGAGGCTCGAACGCCTCACCCACCGGGTCGCTTCCCGGGACCCCCGCAACCTCGAACGCCTTCTCGCCGAGCACCGCACCCTGGCCGGTCACGTGTCCAGCGGAGACACCGCAGCGTACGACCGTGCCCTCCGCGAACATGTCGAGGCCGGGCATTTCTCCACCAGGGTCGCCTGACCGCCACGGTCCCCTGACCACCACCACCGTCCATCCCCGATCGCGTTCCGAAAGTCCGATGATTCCCCGTACCATTCCCGCCTGGCTCCGCGCAGCACCCGCCATCTTCGTCATGGCCTGGGGCGGCAACCACTTCACCCCGCTGCTGCACATGTACGAGGCGCTCGGCCACTACACGACCGTGATGGCGGATGTCTTCCTCGGGGCGTACGTCGTCGGCCTGATTCCCGGGCTCCTCCTCGCCGGGGCGCTCTCGGACCGGTATGGACGCAAGCCCCTCGCGATCGCGGGCGTGATCACGGGACTCGTGGCCAGCATCCTTCTCGGTTTCGGTTTCTCGAGCACGGTCATGCTGTGCCTCGGCCGCTTCCTGGCCGGGCTGAGCGTCGGCGTTGCGATGTCGGTCGGAACGGCGTGGCTCAAGGAACTCTCCGCCGCGCCGTTCGACAAGCGCGCTGACACGGTGGCAGGCGCCCGGCGCCCGGCACTGACCCTCACCCTCGGCTTCGGACTCGGTGCCGGCGTCGCCGGCGCACTCGCCCAGTGGGGCCCGATGCCGACGCTCGCCCCCTACCTCGTCCACATCGTGCTGAGCCTTGCCGTACTGCCCCTGCTCGTCACGACGCCGGAGACCGTGCCGCGCTACCGCGCGCACCGCCCGTTCTGGCGTGACCTTGCGGTTCCTCTCGCCGGGCATCGCCGCTTCCTGCGCGTCATCGCGCCCTCAGCGCCCTGGGTCTTCGGCGCGGCCGGGATCGCGTACGCGATCATGCCGAAGCTCGTCGACACCCAGCTCGGCGAGTTCAACCTCGCATACGCGACCCTGCTCACGGTCGTCACCCTCGGTACGGGGGCCCTGGTCCAGCCGCAGGTCGCCCGGATCAACACACGCACCAACGGGCGAGCGCTCGTCGTCGGCATGGGCATGATGCTCGTCGGCATCCTGCTCTCCATCTGCGCCGCGGCGACCCTGTCCCCGATCGTCGCCCTCGTCACGGCGATCGTGCTCGGCGCCGCGTACGGCGTGTGCGTCGTCGCGGGCCTCGTCGAGGTGCAGCGCATCTCCACCCCTGCCGACCTCGCCGGCATCACGGGCGTGTACTACAGCCTCACCTACCTCGGGTTCCTGCTGCCGGTCCTCTTCGCGGCGCTCAACGCCGTCGCGAGCTACACCCTGCTGATGTCCCTGCTCGGTGTCGTCTGCGCGGCGTCCCTCGCCGTCGTGGCCTGGGGCATCCGCCGCGTCTAGCCCCGCCCGGGTAAAGGGGCGCTGAGGTACGGCGTGAGGACGGCGCGCAGGTAGCGCGTCCCGCCGGTGGAATCTGTAGTGGAATCCGAAGGCCCTCCGGTGTCCGCCCCGTCGAGCTCCTCGAAGGCGAACCAGGACTCGGCGAGGATCCAGAGCGCCCGCACGAGGTCATCGAGCTCCCGATCGCCGAGCGGGCGGATCTCGCCGTGTTCACGCCAGCCCCTGGCGATCTCGCTGAACCTGACGAGGCGCCGGGCGCGCACGAGCCGGTAGTGTTCGGCGAGCACCGGGTCCGCGTGCAGCAGGCCGAAGAGGTCGCGGGCCAGGAACGCGTACTGCCGCGTCAGCGCGACACCGGCACCGAGGCGGTCGAGTACCTGCTCGGGGTCCAGGCGTTCAGGCCCGTCCCCTCCCCCGGCAGCGGATGCCTCCCAGAGAGATTCGTAGGCCGTCACGCGCTGGGCATGCAGCTCGCGCACGATCTCGTCCTTGCCGCCGAACCAGTAGTACAGGTTGCCCGGGCTGATTCCGGCGGCCGCCGCGATCGCGTTGGTGGTCACGGCGGCGGTGCCGCGTTCGTTGAAGAGGCCGAGGGCGACGAAGAGGATCCTGGCCCTGGTCTCCCCCGCCGTCACCGTGGTCGGGACCCGGCTCACGAAAGCACGACTTCCCGCGCGGGGCGTCGAGGGCTCGGCAGGGCCGAGCCGGTCGGATGTCCGATCCGGAAGGTCATGATCGCGTGGCGGCCGGCGGGCAGGAGCGCGGCCAGCGCGTCGCCGAAGTCCGGGTTGAGGCCCGTCGAGCGTTCCCTGTCGATCCGTTCCGGAAGCTGGCAGAGCGGTTGGGCGCTCACCCCGTCGACCGTCATGCTCAGGTGCAGGCGCTGCCAGGCCCTGCCGACGGCGAGACGCTCGCCGGTGTCGAGCGGGTCGCGCACGACGAGCGCTCCGAAGGCCGCGGCCGTGGGGACCTGGCTGTCCCTGGTGCCGGCGAGCCAGCCCGCGTTGTTCTGGGCCGTCGAAACGGGAATGACCTTCGAAACGGCCCTGATGAATTCCGACTGCCCGGACGGGTCGATCGTGATGCCGTCTTTCTTCGACTGGATCTCGTGCCAGTCGGTGCGGTACCAGGCGGCGTCGTCCGCCACCTGTTGCGGGTCTGCGATGATCGCCTCGGTCGCGCGGACGGTCAGGGCACCGAACGCATTCTTCTCCGCGGGGTCCGAGAACCAGACGAGTTCGGCGACGGTCTCGTCGATGAGTCCGCTGAGCCGTGCCAGCTCCGCGGCGCTCACGGGCCGCGTGAGGTCATAGGAGTTGCGGTCGGTGTGTCGGGATGCGATCGCGGTGAACAGCGGTGAGACGGATGCCTCCGCCGCCTGAAGGTCGATCCGTGCGACGTGTGTGGGGTCCGCGGGGTCCGGCAGCAGGGTGACGGCGGCCTTCTTCCCGTTCGCGGGTGCCGCGACGACGATGTTCTCGATCGCGCACCCGAGCGAGACGTCCATCTCCCGGAGCAGCGGGTCCATCGTCCCGAGGTTCCTGGTCGTGTCAGCGAAGACGTCGATCCGGTTGTCGGCGACCCTGAACTGCCAGGGCTGGGCGTTGTGCGCGTTCGCGGCGAGCACGGCGGCCCGAACGAGGCCGAGGGCGTCATGCGCCTCCGGGCCGGCCTGCGCCCATGCGGCGAATGCCTCGCCTGTCCCGCTCGCGAACACGCCACCGTCGACCGCGCGCCAGGTGAGGCCTGCGGCGCCGGCGATCGCGATCGTCCCCAGGCCGATGCCGGCGACCTTGAGGAACGAACGCCGGGTCGACGTCCGCCCCTTCTTGTCGTACCGGCCTTTCGGCTCGTTCCGGTCGTTCCTGGGTGTCCTGTCGGGCGTCATACTCCCATTAGAGTCTTTACTCTAATGTTTGTCGAGCCCGGCGGTCATCAGGCGAGCCCGGCAGTCAGGCGAGTTCGGTGAGTCGTCCGGCCTTGATGTGCAGGCGGCGCTGGGCGCGCCTGGCGACGGCACTGTCGTGCGTGACCACGATCAGGGTGAGGCCCTGTGCCCGCCAGAGCCCCTCGAGCAGGTCCATGATCTCGTCCCTGGTCTCCTCGTCGAGGTTGCCGGTCGGCTCGTCGGCGAGGAGCACGGTCGGGTCCTTGACGAGTGCCCTCGCGATCGCGACCCGCTGTTGCTGGCCGCCCGAGAGTTCGGCGGGAAGGTGGCCGAGGCGGTCCCCGAGGCCGACGGCCTCGAGGGCGGCCGCCGAGCGCTCCCGGCGCGCGGCGTTCGTCCCGCCGAGCGGCGCGAGCGCCGTCTCGACATTCTCCTGGGCGGTCAGCGTCGGGATCAGGTTGAAGCCCTGGAACACGAAGCCGATCTCGGTGGCGCGGATGCGACCGAGCTGGGAGTCCCCGAGGCTCGACAGGTTCGAACTGCCGAGGTGCTCCGTCTCGAGCACCACGGATCCGGAACTCGGGCGGTCAAGTGCCCCGAGCATCTGCAGGAGGGTCGACTTGCCGCCACCGGTCGGCCCCTGGATCGCGACCATCTGGCCATCGGGGATCGAAACGGTGACGTCCTGCAGCGCGGTCACCGAGCGCTTGCCCTGGTCATACTTTTTGGTGACATTCGTCAGCTGGTACATGGTCTGGTTCCTTTTGGAAGCTGAAAGTGAGAATCGGAGCGAATCGAATCGGGTGACGCAGGCAGTGCTACGCGATGCTGCGCAGGGCTTCCGCCGGCCGGAGCCGGGAGGCTCGCCACCCCCCGATCACTCCGGCGAGCAGGCCGCCGAGAACGGCGAGTCCGACCGCGATCAGGATCACGGATACCGTGACGGGCGCCGTCAGGACGATGTTCGACTGGGTGGCCGCCTGGGTTGCGGCACCGAATCCGCCACCGCCAGGGCCGAAGCCTGCGCCTCCCGCACCTCCCGCGCCGCCGGCGGCCCCGGCCCCGCGGCCCACCGCCTGCACGGCCGTCGAGGCCCCTGCGGTCAACGTCGGGGCGATGATGTTGATCACGAGGATCCCGGCGAGCCCGACGGCGATCCCGACGACGCCGCCGATCAGGCCCTGCACGAGCGATTCGCCGCCGACCTGGCGCACGATCCGGCCGTTGGACCACCCGATCGCCTTGAGCGTTCCGAACTCACGGGTGCGCCGGGTGACCCCGGAGATCGTGAAGAGGATCGCGATCAGGAACGCCGCTGCGAGGACGATCAGGGAGAGCCACAACCCGAGGTTGGAGACGAGGCTCGATGCGCTCGCGAGCGACCCGGATACGCTCGACGCGAGGTCCGCCTGGGTCTTGACGGTCGCTGCGGGCAGTGCGGTCCTGATGTCCGCCTGGACCTGGTTGATGTCCGTCGACGACGCCGCCTGCACGTAGATGTTGGAGACCTGGCTCGGCAGGGCCGCGAGGGACTGGGCGACGTCGAGCGGAATGTAGACATTGGCCGCGGTCGCGCTGTCCGAGGTCGCCGCGGAGACCAGCCCGACGATGCTGAAGTCGGTGCCCGCGATAGCGACGGTGCCGCCGACGGCGAGGGAGGCGGTCGTCGCGTAGCTCGCGTCGAGGACGGCGACGTTCGCACCGGCATCCGTGCTCGCGAGCGAGCG
>NZ_JASJVF010000107.1:0-10670 GCF_035019805.1 Cryobacterium sp. 10I1 | reverse complement strand
TCTTCGGGTCGCGCTGGGCGAGGGCGTCGATCTCAACACGCATCCGCTCGGAAGCGGCCGGCGGGGTGAAGGCGGGAACACCGAAGGCGACGGTGGGGCTCGGGTCGATCATGATCGGCGCGATCGGGGTATTGAGGCCGAACGGAACCGCGGCGGGGGCGAGGGCCGGACGTACCTGGAGCATCTCGTCGACCTCGATCGATTCGCGGCTCTGGCGGCGGGAGCGGCGGGCGTAGAGCAGCATGCCGAGGATCAGAGTGATCAGGATTCCGGCGGTGATGATGCCGATGCGCACGATCTCCCCCATCCGGTCCGCCGAGGTCTGGGCGTCCTGCTGGGCGAGAGCCGCTGATGCGTCTGCGGCGGCCTGGCCGTTGAAGCTCACGACCTCGACGGTGACGGCGTCGCCGCGGGTCGAGTCGATGCCGGCGGCCGAGGAGACCAGGCTGGTCACGTCGGCGACGTTGACGCTGCCGATCGTGTCCTTGTTCACCGCGACCGAGATCGTCTGGCGGTTGACGGCACCGGCCGGGATCGTGCGGGTCTCGGTGACCTTGTTGACCGCGTTGTTCTTCGTGGTGTCCGCCGAGGTGAAGGAGCCGTCGGTGCTCGTTCCCGTCGGTGTCGTCGTCGTGGTCGTGGTGCCGAGCACCCCGGCCGCTCCCGAGGCGCCGGTGCCGGTGTACGTCTCGGTCTTGACGGCCTCGTTGAGTGCGGGAGCGTTCGTCGGTGAGGTGAAGGATTCCTCGACGCGGGAAGCCGACTGCGCGCTCATGTCTGCGGCGACGACGACGGTCGCATTACCGGCGCCGAGCACCTTGTCGAGCATGGCCTGGACCGAGCCGCGCACGCGCTGCTCGTAGTCGGTGGACTGCTCGGCGCCGGTTCCGGTGACGCCGGTGCCGACGGCCGAGAGCACGATGCCCTTGGAGTCGATCACGGCGACGTCGGTGGTCTTCATGCCGTCGATCGAGGCACTCGTGAGGTGCACGATGGCCTGGACCTGGTCGCTTGAGAGGGTCACGCCGGTCTGGGTGGCGACGAAGACGGATGCCGTCGGGTCCTGCTTCTCGGACACGAACACGGTGTCCTTGGGGATCGCGAGCCGAACAGAGGCGGTCTTGACGCCCTGCATGGCCTGGATCGTGTTGGCGAGCTCGCCCTCGAGGGCCCGCTTGTAGGTCACCGACTGCTGGAACTCGCTCGCGGTGACGCCCATCTTGTCGAGCAGCGAGTATCCCCCGGTGTCCGAGGTCGGCAGCCCGGCCGCGGCGGCCTTGAGTCGTTCGGCGTAGACATCCGCCTGCGGAACGAGGATCGTCGCGCCGCCGTCGCTGAGCTGATAGTCGACCTTGTCGGTCGCGAGCTGGTCGACGATCGCGCTCGCGTCGGCGCCGGCGAGCCCGGAGAACAGGGGCGTGTACGCGGGCTTCGTGGCCCACATCGTGAGCGCGGCGATGCCGAGTGCGAGCACCGCGACACCGATGATGGCGACCGTGCGCTGCGCGATGGTGAACTCACGGATGTTCTGTCCGAGTCGCTGGAAGAAGGAACTGATCTGGCGGGGCATCAGGCCTGCATCCTCATGATCTCGTTGAAGGCGTCGACGCCCTTGTTACGCACGGCGGCGACGAGCTCGAGGCTCACCTGTGCGCGGGTCGCGGCGATGGTGGCGCTCGCGATGTCGTTGAGGTTTCCGGTCACGGCGGCGACGGCCTGGGTGTTCGCGGTCGATTGCAGCTGCTGCAGGTTGTCGACGGCGCCGGCCATGGCAGTTCCGAAGCCCGAGCCGTCTGTGGCCGTGGTGGCCTGGCTGGATTGCGTCGCCTGCACACTCTGGGTGGCCTGGCTGGCCTGGAGCGCGAGCGCCCCGATGGATGCGATGGTCATCAGGCACGGCCGATCTGAAGTGCTGCTTCGTAGGTTGTCTTGGCGCGGTCGACGACGGCCGCGTTCGCCTGGTAACCGCGCTGGGCCATGATCAGGTCGCCCATCTGCTCGCCGAGGTCGATGTCGGGGTGGCGCACGTAGCCGGCGGCGTCGGCGAGCGGGTTGGTCGGGTCGGAGACGAGGATGCCGGCTGCCGAGCCCTGTGCGGTGCCCGCGACCTCGACGCCGTTCACACCCGCGCCGGCCTGAGCCACGATGTAGCGGGCCTGGAAGGCGTTGCCGCTCGTGGGCGTGACGGTGTTGACGTTCGCGATGTTGTCGGCGATCGCGTCGAGCCACTTGCGGTGCAGGGTGAGGCCGGAGCCGGCGATTCCGATCGCGTCGAGGCTCATCAGGCGGTCTTCATCGCGGCGCGCACGGCGCTGAACGGCATGTTGATTGCCTGGGCAGCGAACTGGTACCGGAGCACGGTCGAGGTGTTCGCGAGCGTCTCGGTGTCGAGGTTGACGTTGTTGCCGTTGACGTTGGTCGGTTCGAGGGAATCGGTGGTCGTGGCGGCCGTGCTTCCGCTGCCGTCGGCGACCGACTTGGCGAGGGCGGACTCGAACGCGACCTGCTTGGCGTGGTAGTTGGGGGTGTTGACGTTGGCGATATTGCTCGCGATGGTGCTCTGCCGCAGCGACAGTGCGGCCAGTGCGCTCGTGAGAGCGGTGGAGGTCACGGATTCAAGCACGGTTACCCGATTCGTCGTCAGATGTACTGAACGGCCGATCCGTGGCCTGGTGCGAGCAATCCGTGCTCGTCTCTAGCTATCGGCCCGGTTCGGGCCCGCGTTAGGTCTTCTTTCCACGAGTCAGGCGCTTGGCTCGAAAGGGGGGTGCAGCGGCCGTTTCGGCCCGCCGACCGCCCGCTCCCGTCAGTCGTCGTCGCGAAGTATCTCGCTCTTGCTCGTGAGGAGGATGGGCCTCTGCTCGGGGTCGAGACCGGGTGGCGGAGTGAGCCAGTAGCGGCCCGTGTCGTCGCGTGCGATGCGCCAGTGTTCGTTGTGGAGCCGCAGGTGGTCGGCCCTGCAGAGAAGGATGCCCTGGTCGAGGTTGGTCTCGCCGGTGTCGTCTTTCCAGTGTTGGATGTGGTGGGTTTCGGTCCAGGAGGGTGGTCGGTCGCAGCCGGGCCACCGGCAGCCGCCGTCGCGAATGGCGAGGGCCACCCTTTGGTAGGGGCTGAAGGTGCGTTGCTCCCGGCCGAGGTCGACGCCGCTGCCGTGGTCGTCGAAGGTGACATCGAGGAGCCCGCTGTCGCACCGGTTCCGTTCCACCGTCTCGGCCGAGACCGTCACCGCGGTCCCCTCGATCACCCCCGGCTGGAGCGCGGGTGCCGCGGTTTTGGGGTTCGCCGCAGCGTCGGCTGTGGGTGACGGGGCCTCGGTCGGCGCGGCATCGGTGGGTGTGGTTCCCGTGGGCGCGAAACCGGTGGGTGTGGCGCTGGTGGGGCGGATGGTGATCATGCGGACGGCGGGGCTGCGACCGCCGGCGATGCGTTTCGGGTCGGCTTTCACGCCGAGTTTCATCAGGGCCAGGAACGCATCCGCGGTGAGTTGTTCTGTGGAGCGCGGGTCGTCCTGGACCCGCTTCGACCAGGCCGCCTGGACCTTGTCCACGAACCGGACCCCGCCCCGGCGGGGACTCGTGATCGCGTCGTAGGTACTCATCAGGTATTCGCCGTCTTCCGGGGCGAACAACCCGACCATGCGCACCTGCCCCGTGTTGAGTCGCCAGAACCGCAACGACCGGTCGTCGTAGACGGCCTTCTCCCGGGCGGCGATGCCGGCCTCATCGAGCACGTCCCGCACCCGCCGGGCCCGCTTGAATAACTGGTCAGCGTTCACCGTGCGCGCCTCGGCGAGGAGCCGGGCCAGGGCCGTGGCGAGTTTCTCCGGGGTGATCGCCCGGTCCAGGTCGCCGAGCCCTTTCCGGAGCGAGTCTGCCTTCTCGACGCTCAGCCAGCCCTCGCGCAGGGCCCGGCCGATCGGCGCGTGCCACGGCGGCACCGCGGCCGCAGGCACCGGCGGGTCGACCGGCGGCAGGCCCGGGGCCGCGCCGTCGAGGGGTGGGACGCCGTCGAGGAACGGAGTCTCGTCCAGCAACTTCTGAGCCTCGGCGGCTTCCCGGGCGGCCTTCTCAGCGGCGTCGGCCTCGGCGAGCAGCCTGCCGACCGCGAGCAGCTTGCCCACGTCGCCCTTGCTTGACCCAGAAATACTCTGCAGGAGATCTTCTGGGGTCCGGAACCCCTTCCGGGCCGCAAGGCCTTGGCCGCCGAGTTCGGGCCGGGACCGCCGGGCGAGTGTCGCGGCGAACCACGCTGCCTGGGTGTCGAGTGCCCGCCGGGCTCCCGAAATCAATGCGTGCCCTTCGAGCACCGCGTCATCGCTCAACGTGTCGACAGCGGCAGACGAGCCACCGAGCCCGGTGACGATATGAGCCATCGACCGCAACCCGCCGAGCACGCCTCTCTGCACCGGGTCGCCCTGCACCCGGTCGCCATGCGGCTGATCGAGTGAAGCGGGCGGCTGGGGAAGATCGGTCATGCCCCCACGTTACGACGGACCGCCGACATTCTTTGAGCATGGCTCAGGCTTGTGGAAACTCCCTCTGATCAGGCACCTGTTGAGGAGAAGCCTCGCTCAACGAGTCCGATCAGCCGGTGACGTCAAGATAGACGGACGCGTTGGCGCGCTGGGCGGTGAGGATGGTGCGCACGGCGGACAGGTGTGCTCCGGCGGAGCGCCGCGCATCCTCGATCTCGCGGATCAACTCGAGCTGGCCGGCGATGAGCAACCGGGCACGCTCCTCGAGCTGCACGGGAAGCTGCCCCAGGTGCTCAGGCGCGCGCCACTGCACGCCGGTCGAGAACCGCTCCCCCTCGATCGCGAGCACCGCATTGCGGGTACCACTGCCGAGGCTGCGCTCGAGCTCGTCGAGCACCCGCAGCCACTCCTCATACGATCCCGACGGCCTAGGCATAACCGAGCTCTCCTCCGACCCGGGCAGCCATCGGCTGCGCGGGAAGCTGCTCGGCGGCTTCGTGCCAGGTCTGACGCAGCGGCTCGAGCAGTCCGATGCACTCCACCGTGCGGTTGACGTCCCGGTGCACGTTGGCACTCATGAGTGCGTTCTGCACGTACACGTAGATCGCGAACAGGCCTTCGGCGCCGTCCCAGGCCTCGACATTGAGGGAGGACGACAGCTCAGAGACGATCGCCTGGGCGTGCAGCAGGTTCTCCGAGGCGACCTGCCAGTCCTGGTTGAGCTGCGCGGCCTGTGCGCGGTTGAGATCCAGGAGAAGACGGTCATACAGCATCGTCAGGAGCCGCGCCGGCGTGGCGGACAGGATCGATTCGCGGTTGAACTGTGCGCGGCGGGCCTGCGCGTTGCTCCCCATCATGCTCATAATTGCCATCATCATCCAGCGCTCGTAGTAGTAGTGGTCGGGATCGCAGCGACCTGGGCCGTGAGCCAGCTCGACTGCGCTTTGAGAGCGGCGAGGGAGACCTCGAGCGCCGTGTAGGTGGCCTGCAGGGTGGAGCGTCGCGTGGCGAGACTGATGTCCCATGCGTCGATCCGGGTGCTCATGTTCTTCACAGAGGACTGCTGTCCGGTGATCTCGCTCGTGAGCGCACCGGTGTACTTGTCCGAAACGGCCGTTGCCGCTGCGGCGACCCGGGTCGCGATCTCCTGCACGGCGGCCTTGACCGTCGTCGGGTCGGCTGCGAGGGCTGTCGCGAACTTTGCCGCGTCGAACTCCATCGTGCCTGTCTTGGTGATGCTGATGCCGTATTCCGACGGCGAGTGCCCGTTGATCGGGGCGGATGCCGCGGTGAGCAGCTTCTGGCTCACGTCACGAACCCCGCCGTCCCCGGTGAAGACACCGGGCGACATCACGGCGGCGCCAGAGGCGTTGGTGCTGTTCGTCACGACGGTCTGGGTGGAGATGAGGGCGAAGATGCCGTTGAGCGAGCTCACAAGGCCCGAGGCGAGGGAGCTGATCGCGGCATCGTCGCGAGCGACCTTGATCGTCGCGGCCGAGGTTGAGACCGCGGAGACCGTGATCGCGACTCCGGGCAGCAGGTCAGCGAAGGTGTTCGTCGACGAGGTGATCTTCTGCTCGGCCGTGGTGCCGGCCCAGAGAGTGAGACTCGCATCCTGCGCGGCGGTCGTGATGGCGGCGCCCGTCTGGGTGAGCACGTTCGTCGCGGTGTTGGCCGTGACCTCAGCCTTGGTGCCCTGGTAGATCGAGAATGCGCCAGCCAGTCCCGAGTCGCTGGCGGTGAACTGGAGGCGGTACTGCGCGGCCCCGCTCGCGTCCACGCCCGACGCGACCTTAGTCGCGGTGACGCCGGCACCAGCCGCATTGACCGCGGTGACGACATCGTCAAGGGACGTGGATGCCGGGGTGATTTCGGTGCTGACGCCGTTCACGACGACGGTGAGTGCCGCGGGGCTGGCCGGCCAAACGGTCAGGGCGGCGGAGACGCCGACCTGGGTCTTGGCGAGGGCGCCGACGACAACGTCGATCTGGCCCGCACTGGCCCCGGTCGAAATGGCCGTGGTCACGCTCGTGGAACTGCTCGTAGCGGCGTAGAGGTCGGTGGCCGCCGGCTTCGAAGCCGTGGTCGCGAGGGTCGCGAGGGCTGCGACCTGGCCGTTGAGGCCCTGGAGTGCGGTGATGAGCTTTTGAGAGGTGGCGACGGATGCCTTGAGGAGCGTCTGGGGACGAGCCTCGACGGTCATCAGGGAGTTGATCAGGGTCGTGGTGTCCAGGCCGCTGATGAGCCCGTCGATCGCGTTCGTCATGCCTCCACCTCCTTAGGTGTGAAACTCTGTGCTGCTGGTCGTGCTGCGGGTGGAACGTGGAATGGCCGGCGGCGTTCGAGGGATGAGGTCCAGTTCATCTCCCGCGCGCCGCCGGCCATAGTTCACCGGTCGGTTGCCCGACTGCCTGGGCTATCCGATTTACTGGAGGAGCTTGAGCACGCCCTGGTTGCCCTGGTTCGCCTGAGCGAGCATGGCGGTACCGGCCTGCACCAGGATGCTGGAGCGGGTGTACTTGACCATTTCAGCGGCCATGTCGGTGTCGCGGATGCGGGATCCGGCAGCGGTCAGGTTCTCGGTCGAGACGGCAAGCGTCTTGACGACGCTCTCGAACCGGTTCTGAACCGCACCGAGGTCGGCACGAGCGGTCGACACCTTGGTGAGCTGAGCGTCGACAACCTTGATTGCCGCCGCAGCGCCAGCAGCGGTGCTGAAGTCCAGGCCACCCGAAGCAGCAAGTCCACCGGCACCCGCGGTCAGCCCGGCGGAAGGGTTCGCGACGGCCACCGCTCCACCGTTCAATGCCTTGACGTTGAGCTTGCCTGCGGTGTCGACGGTAGCAATCAAGCTGCCGGAGAAGGATGTGTCCTTGTTGAGTGCATCGGCCACTTCCTGCGCAGTACCACCGCCGGTCGACAGCGCCGCCGTCGCGATCGTCGAGACCGACTTGTCCGGGTTCGTGACGACGAAGGACTGCACGGCGTCGTTGGTGCCGGCTGCGCCGACCGTGTAGGACGAACCAACGTTCGTCGCACCGATCGCAGTTGCGATGGTGTTGACGTTCGCACCCGTCAGGTCGACCTTGATCTGGCTGCTGGCATCGGAGTTGGCGCCGACCTGGAAGCTCAGTGCCTTGCTCGATCCGTCCAGCAGCTGGGTGCCGTTGAAGTTCGTCGAGTCACCGATACGCGTCAGTTCCTTGGTCAGCGCAGTGACCTCGGTCGTGATCGCGGTGCGGGAGTCCTTGTTGTTCGAGTCGTTACCGGCCTGGACGGCGAGGTCACGAACGCGCTGCAGAATCGACTGCACCTCGCTCAAGGAACCTTCAGCCGTCTGCACGACCGAGATGCCGTCCTGGGCGTTGCGGCTGGCGACCGTGAGGCCACCGACCTGGGACTTGAGTGCCTCGGAGACCGTGAGGCCGGCCGCGTCGTCCGATGCGCGGTTGATGCGAAGACCACTGGAAAGCTTCTCGAGCGACTTGGACATGTCGTTCTGTGTAGCGGTCAGGTTGCGGTAGGTGTTGTTCGCCGCGATGTTGGTGTTGATCTGCATACCCATGATGTATTCCTCCGTGAGTGGGTGTCGGTGCGTCTACCCATCCATGGGCTGACACTGAGATCTATCGGCCTTGGCCGATCGTGCGTTAGCCGTTGAGCGAGAAAGATTCCCGGGCCGGGTAAACGCCGTGGTCGCCGAAGGATCCCGCAGCGGTGGCGTACTTCGCTGCGGCGATCGCGGCGGTCCGCGAGGGCACCGGCAAGCTGATCGGCTGCGTGAGGGGAAGGTCGGTCGCGACGGCGGGCATCCGCTCGTTGACGATGCCGAGCATCGCGTGATCGGCGAGCCTGGCCAGGTAGGCGCTGCGGCGGGCCGGCGCCACGCGGGACTCCGGCACGTAGTCGGCTTCATCGTCGGCGTAGTGGGTGCCGAGGCCGTCGCGCAGCAGGCGGATGGCCTCCGCGCGCTGCTGGGACACGGCCGAGTGGGTGATGCCCAGGTCCGCGGCGATGTCCTTGACCGGGCGGTCGTCGAAGTAGACCTGCTCGATGATCTCGCGCATCTTGGGCGGGAGCGCGAGCACGGCCGCGCGCAGGTACGCGAGGCGCTCGGCGGAAAGCAGCGACTCCCCCGGCAGCACGGTGCTCGCCGGGATGTACTCGGCAGTGGTGTCGTCGAGGGCGATCACGGTGCGCTCGCTGTCGGCGAGGCCTGCAGCCGCGGTCTCACGGTCGACGCCGAGTGCGGCGGCGATCTCGTCGACGCTCGCGGCACGGCCGAGGGCGGCGGCGAGGGTTTCCTGAACGGCGCGGGTTTCCTTGATGCGTCGACGGGCGGTGCGGGTGGCCCAGTCGTTGGAGCGCATCTCGTCGGCGAATGCCCCGATGATG
Source organism: Cryobacterium sp. 10I1 (assembly GCF_035019805.1). NCBI lineage: Bacteria > Bacillati > Actinomycetota > Actinomycetes > Micrococcales > Microbacteriaceae > Cryobacterium > Cryobacterium sp. 10I1. The sequence continues at coordinate 1,801 of NZ_JASJVF010000107.1, read as the reverse complement.
CGACGACGGGCGAATGCGCCGAAGGGAACCCCGAGGTCGGGGTTGAAAGCATCCGCGCTCGTGACGAGCGCGAGCGCGCCCGCAGACGCGAGATCATCGCGTGAGAGGTGACGAGCCTTGGCCCAGACCTCGGAAACCAGGTATCCGACGAGGGGCAGGTTGTCGGTGACCAGCCGATTGCGCTCTGTGCGATTCACGTCGCAGCCCCCTTGTGTTTCACGAACGGATGTTGAGCGAGAGACCTCTGGCAGGGCCAGGATTACTTCGCTTCGTACCGGGTGAGCACTGGGACAAATTCACTGATCGGACAGGGGTTCGGGGCCCCTTTAACACAAAGTGTTTTGTCCGCGTGTCAAACATACAATCAGCCGCCCCTGAGACGGGCCGTGCGGCACCCCCACTCTGGGGGGGCTACTACCCCCCAACCGGGAAACGCTTACCTGCTCGGACACGCCCTGCCACCCCCACTTTTGGGAAAGCGTTGTCCTCATTTAGGTGGACATTCCCAGCCGCCACCTGCCAGTCTGGGCACACGGATCGCTTACGTGCGGCAAAACCCTGCCGATAGTGCCATCTGAAGCCAGAGTCGACGCGGTCGTGCGTCCCTCGGCCCGACCGGAATCGTGTGGAGGAAATCGTGGGCGCCAATGAACTCTCGGCCCTCCTGTGGCGCGAGCGGGAGCTCCTCGAACTGCTCGTCTTCAAGCTCGACGAAGAACAGCTCCTCCTGACGAACGGCAAGACCCGCTGGCTCCAGCAGGGCACCCGCGAGGTCGAGCAGGTGCTCGGCCACGTGCAGGAAGCCGGCCTCGCCCGCAGCGTCGAGGTTGCCGCCATGTCCGCCGAGTGGGGAACGAACGAAGACGCCACGCTCCGCGAACTCGTCGCCCACGCCCCCGTCGGCCCCTGGACCGAGATCATGACGGCGCACCTCAAGGCCCTCGGCGAGCTCGCCTCCCAGATCAAGGAACTCCGCGACGCCAACGAACACCTGCTCCGCTCGGCCGCACGCTCCAGCCAGGAGACGCTCGCCGATATCCGTGTGAACACGAACACCTATGACGCCCGCGGCACAGCGGATGCGTCCACCCCGACCGCCCGCCTCTTCGACCAGTCGTTCTAACGGGAACCCCATGAGCACATTCGGCGGACTCAACACCGCATACACCGGCCTCGTCGCCGCCCGACAGGGCCTCGACGTCGTCGGCCAGAACATCGCCAATGCCGGCACGGAGGGGTACACCCGTCAGCGCGTGACGACCTCGTCAGTGGATGCCGTGACGCGCGTCGGTCTCTTCTCCTCCGGAGTCGGCGCCGGCCAGGGCGTTTCGGTCACCGGCATCGCCCGCCTCGGCAGCGCGAGCCTCGACGCGCAGGTGCGCGCCTCGGCCGCAGCAGCCGGCTTCTCCGCAGTGCGCGCCAACTCGTTCTCCGCGGTCGAGGCCGCCACCAACGAACCGGGCACGAGCGGGCTGTCTGCGACCCTCTCCAAGTTCTGGGCCGGCTGGCAGGACGTCTCCAACAGCGTCGGCGACGCGGCCCCGGCCGGCGTCGTGCTGAGCCAGGCCAACGCCGTGGCCGGCCAGATCGCGTCCAACTACCAGGCCGTCGCGACCGAGTGGTCCTCCCAGCGTTCGAGCGTCACTTCGATGGTCTCCGAGGTGAATGCCGCGGCCACACAGGTCGCCGGACTCAACTCCCAGATCCGGATGACGGTCGCGGCGGGCGGCTCCGCCAACGAACTCCTCGACAAGCGCAGCGCGCTCACCACGACCATCGCCGCCCTCACCGGCGGGCCGAC
>NZ_JASJVF010000106.1:0-10684 GCF_035019805.1 Cryobacterium sp. 10I1 | reverse complement strand
TCAGGATAGTTCGCCCCGCAGCTCGCATCGCGGTTGAGCGACCACATCGACATGCGGCCGACGCCGTTCGCGAGCGCGAAGCTGTTGAGCGCCACGGCGTCGGCGAGGGTGAAGATCTCGCCGGGCACGTCGTTCTGCCCGATCATCGCGGTCGCGCCGAGCTTGTTCCAGAGCGTCTTCGACCCGAGCGGCTGGCCCACCCGGCGGTAGAGCGTGGACAGCTGGCCGTGGGCGGCCTGCAGGGCGCTTGTCGCGGCATCCGCCATCGACTGCCCGGCGGCGCGGGAGGAGCCGAAGTCCATGGTCATTAGGTTCACGCCGCTGAGGTTGACGCCGGCCGTCAGCAACTGGGTGACCGCGTTCGTCCCGTCCTCGGTGAGGCCGTCCGGGGTCGTCGGCAGGGTGAGCCAGATCGCGAGCGGGGCAGCGGATGCCGCAGCGGCCTTCTGCAGGGCGGCGAGCGCCACACCGCGGCGCGCCCCGACATCCACGTCAGTGAGGTTCGCGCCCTCGAGGTCCAGATCGATGGTGCTCGGCTTGTAGCGCTCGATCACCGAGGCATACGCGGCCTGGAGCGCTGCGGGGTCGGTGCAGGCGACGGACAGCTCCTGGTTGATCGCCCCGCCGAACGACACGATCACGTCGCCGCCCTGCTGGGTGCGCCGCGCCACGCGCCGGTCGAGGTCGAGATCGCTCTCGGCTGCGGCCATCGTGTAGAAGGTGCCCCAGGTCGGAGTGCAGGCGTCCGTTGGGTCGGCGACGATGAAGGAGAGCACGACGTTGTCGCCGGCGGCGGAGGCGGGATTCTCGAAGGCGAGGCTCGGCGTGGCCGTGACGTCGACGTAACCGGCCATCCACGGCTTGGCGCTCACGGATGCGGCGTCCGCGATCTGGTTCCAGCCCTGGAACCCGGCGAAGACCAGGCAGCCGGCGACGACGAAGACACCGATCAGTCGCACGACCGACAGCCGGCGACCGGGAAAACGTGTGGACATCTGACTCCAAGTCCTCACGTGGATTATTGCAGTGATCGGGAGCACTCTCCGCGCCTAGACTGTGGGGACCGTGACCCCGAGGTCGTTGAACCGGGTGCGCGCGCGGGGACGAACCGGATCATTCTGCGGTTCCTGCTCGTCTCAGGATAGGAAACAGGCACGTGGCGACACCGGAATCAACAACGCAGCGGGATGCCCCGGTGCGGCGGGGGCGGAAACGTCGGCACCAGCGGCATCCGCTGGGGAAGCGACCGAGACCCAGCGGGCGCGTCGCCGGCAATGGGGATCGGAGCGGCGCAGCGAACCACTGTCGATCGTGCACCCGCGGCCCAGCACACGTGCGATCCTCTGGGCGCGCGTCGCCATCATCGCGACGGTCGTCTTCTGGGCTTACTACCTGCTCACGACCATCGTGCGCCTGTTCGTCGACACCCCGCGCCCGGACTTCACATTCACCATGGAGGCGATCGGGTATGCGGTCGTGGTCACGTTCCTGACCTTCTCGGCACTGATGTATCTCGTCGCGCGACTCGGTTCGATGTATCGCTATCAGAGCCATGTCCGGGTGCCGCGCGGCGAACTCGACCGGCATTTCGGCAACTACCGGCAGGGGATCACCGTGCTGGTGCCCTCGTACGCCGAGGAGACGCACGTCGTCCGCGCCACGCTGTGGTCCGCGGCGCTGCAGGAATTCCCCGAGCTGCGGATCGTCCTGCTCCTCGACGACGCACCGTACCCGACCGACCCGGAGACCCTCCGCGTGCTCGAAGCGACCCGGGCGCTCGCCGGGGAGATCGGCGAACTGCTCGCGGTGCCCGCCGGACGGTTCCAGCGCAGCGTTGAACGCAGGCTCGACCGGTTCCTGGACGACCCGCAGGTGACGGCGGCGGATGTCCGTGACCTCGCGTCCGACTACGCCGCCGCCGCGGACTGGCTCGAGGAGATGGCCGGGCAGGAGGAGGTCCACGACCATGTCGACGAGTTCTTCGTCGACCAGGTCATCATGGGCCTGGCCAGGGAGCTGCGCCTCAGCCTGCTCGCACTCGAGGCGGCGGCCGAGGGCGCCGACTTCCCCGACGCGGACCAGATCGTGACGCTGTCATTGCGCCTGGCGCGGATCTTCACCACCCGGCTCGACTACTTCGAACGCAAGAAATACGCCTCCCTCTCGCACGAGGCGAACAAGGCGATGAACCTCAACTCGTACATCGGACTGATGGGCACGTCTTGGGTGACGGACCACACGGCAGAAGGCACCGTGCTGCGTGCCGCCGTCGGCGAGACCGTCGGCGACTTCACCGTGCCGGACACGACCTACCTGCTCACCCTCGACGCGGACTCCCTGCTGCTGCGGGACTACTGCGTGCGTCTCGTCTACCTGCTCGAGGAGCCGGAGAACGCCCGGGTCGCCGTCACGCAGACGCCGTACTCCTCATTCCACGGGGCCCCGACCCGCATCGAGCGGGTGGCGGGCGCGTCGACCGACCTGCAGCACATGCTGCACCAGGGCATGACCTACTACAACGCGACGTTCTGGGTCGGCGCGAACGCCGTCATCCGCAAGAAGGCCATCGAGGACATCGTCGAAGTGGAGGAGGTCGGCGGGTTCGAGATCCGCACCTACATCCAGGACCGCACCGTGATCGAGGACACCGAGTCGAGCATCGACCTCGGCAGCCACGGCTGGACCCTCGTCAACTACCCCGAACGCCTGAGCTACAGCGCCACGCCGCCGGACTTCGGTTCGCTCATCGTGCAGCGCCGCCGCTGGGCCAACGGCGGCCTGCTCATCCTGCCGAAGTTCTGGGACCAGCTCAGGGAGCGTCGATTCCGCCGCGAGCGGGTTCGCTGGAGCGAGGTCTTCCTCCGTACTAACTACATGGCCTCGATCGCCTGGTCGAGTTTCGGGCTCGTGTTCCTGCTGGCATTCCCCTACGACAGCCGGCTGCTCAGCCCCTTCGTCTTCCTCGCGGCCCTGCCGTACTTCCTCGCGATGGGCAGCGACCTGCGCGAGGCCGGCCATCGCTTCAGCGACGTGTTCCGCATCTACGGCTTCAACCTCGTGCTGCTCCCGGTCAACCTCGCCGGCGTGCTCAAGTCTTTCCAGCAGATGTTGTCGGCCGAGAAGATCCCGTTCGTGCGCACCCCGAAGGTGCTGAACCGCACGGCCGCGCCCGCGCTCTACGTGATCGTTCCCTACCTGATCGTGGCGTTCTCGCTACTGACCCTGTACCGGGACATCAACCAACAGAACGTCGGAAATGCCATCTTCGCGGCGTTCAACGCGGTGGCGACCGGTGCGGCGATACTGATGTACATCGGCCTGTGGAACTCGGTCGTCGACGTCTGGCTGGGCCTGCTCAACTTCCTCTACGTCGATGTGAAGAAGCCGAAGCAGCCAGCGGGGTCCCGGATCGACCCGGGCGCGCCGGTCGACTGGCAGGGCATCCTCTACCACGGGGACCGGCGGCTCAACCGGGACAGCCGCACCTCCAGGGACCGACGTCACCGGATCGGCGTGCGCTAGGCATCCACCGCCCGTCGGGCAAGCGCCTGCTCCGGTCACGCCCGCTTCTGTCACGCCCGGCCGGTGGCCGGTCTCCCGGCCCGCCCTAGAGTCCGGCCGACGCCGCGGCGCGCCGCCGAGCCGCCGCAGTGATCTCCCGGCTCGTCCAGGTGACGAGGTGGTCACTGTTGAAGCCGCGCCCGCACAGCCCGCAGGCGAGGGCGCGCGTCGGCCTCCGGTACCGGTAGTGGATATGGCCGGCCGGGCAGACGCCCACCCACGGGGCGAGCTCGTTGGCGATCTCGCCGTCGTGCGTGCGCTTGCCGTCGTAGCCCAGGTCGCGGGCGATGGACCTCCACTTCGGGCCGTGGCCGGCGCGCGGGCCGGCGAGCGCGTGCCCGACCTCGTGCAGCAGGATCTGGTGCACGTCGTCGTCCTCGTACCGAGAGGCGAGGTAACGCGAGATCGTGATGCGTTTCGCCGTGAAGTTGCACAGCCCGGCGCGTTTCTTGGCGTTGTCGAACGCGAAGGTCCAGCCGGCGTCGAGGTGCAGGTCGATGAGCGCTTCGGCCCAGCGCCGCACGCGGGTGAGGTCCGCCATCAGGGCGCCGCCGCAAATCGGGCGGGCTCATTCGCTCGCTGCGCCACCCGAATGCCACGCGCCAGGGGCGTGGTCTGCTCCACTCGAACCGAGTAGAGCTTGTCGTCGCCGTCGGCTCGGATGCCGCGGCCGTCCGTGTTGTTCGTCACAAACCACAGTGTGCCATCCGGGCCGGGCACCACGTCACGCAGCCGGCCGTAGGTGTTGACAAACCACGCGCTCGCCGCGCCTGTTGAGGAGTCGACCCGCCAGAGTCGTTCGCCCCGCAGCGCCGCGAGGAACAGAGTGTCCCCGATGATCGCGAGCCCGCTCGGACTGGCCTCGGACGTGCGCCACTGCACGACCGGGTCGGTGTACCGCGGGTCGTGCGCGATGCCTTCGGCGTCCGGCCAGCCATAGTCGGCTCCCGGCGTGATCAGGTTGAGTTCGTCCCACGTCGACTGCCCGAACTCGCTCGCCCACAGCCGGCCGCGCGAATCCCAGGCGATGCCCTGCGGATTCCGGTGCCCATATGAGTAGACGAGCGTCCCGAACGGATTGTCCGGCGGCACGGCGCCGGTCGGCGTCATCCGGAGAATCTTCCCACCGAGCGACCCGAGGTCCTGCGCGGCGGCGGTGTTCCCGGCGTCGCCGGTCGTCGCATAGAGCATTCCGTCCGGCCCGAAGCGGATGCGCCCGCCATCGTGATTGCCTGCCCGCGGGATCCCCGAGAGCACCGGTTCGGAGCTCCCGAGCGTGAGGCTTCCGAGGGTGCCGGTGAGCGGCATCCGCACGATCTGGTTGGAGGTGGTGCCGGTGAAATACGCGTACACCCAGCCCCCGGGTCCCGCGCTGGGGGCCCCGACGGCCGCGGCCGAGTCGGCGAGGTAGGCGAGGCCGAGCAGCCCGCCCTCGCCGCGCGCGACGACACCGGGAACCGTGCCGGCATCGCGGAGTCCGCCGGACAGCAGCTCGCGCACGCGTGCGGTGCCCCGTTCACTGATCAGGGTGCCGCCGCCGGGCAGGCGAAGGATCGACCACGGCACCTCGAGGCCCGAGGCGAGGACGACGGGGTCACCGACCGGCTCGACCGGCCCCACGCCCTCACCGGGGCCCTGGCCGGGTCCGGCGTTCGGGTCGCCCGGTTGCGCCCCGTGGTCAGGACTCGGCACACCGGTCGAACCCGGGGATGGCGTCGCGGGCGACGGCCCCGACGATGCGGATGCCGCCGCGGGCGTTCCTAGCGCGTCGGAGGTGCACGCCACCAGTACCGGGGCGATCAGCGTGACCACTGCGAGCACGGCCAGGTGCCGGACCACCCGGCCGGCATGGTGCGCCGAACGCCGGGCATGCCGCACTCCACGCGGCTGCGTCGGCGGGAGTGCGCATCCCTGTGCCGGCTCGTGCGGCGGCATCCACTCGTCCACTGCGACCTCCCGACTCCTCCTGCACCGGCCCGCTGCCGCGGGGCCTGCCCTACCGTGTGCCCGCGCATCCGGAACAGTGGGGGAACCGGCTACGCCCGTTCCCCCAGAATGCCCCCGTCCACCGACATCGACCACCGGGTTGCCGCAGCGTCCTCCGCGTGGTCCGTTCCCGCGACTGCCGTCGCGACTGTTTGCGCAGCCCGCTCCCACATCGCGGGCGCGGCTTGCGGAAACCGACGCGGGCGCGAGCACGCGCCAGGGGGGTTAGCGGCCCTGGCCCCGCTCGGCGATGATGGACTCGACGACCGCGACGGCGACGAGAGACCCTTCGAGCTGCTCGACGGATGCCCCGGCCTTCTCCCGCAGGAACACGGCGGCGGTGAGGTCGGTGAGGGCCCCCTCGAGGTCGCCCTGCTCGAACAGGACCTTCCCGCGGTTCTCCCGCGCGAACGCCGCAACCGCGCTCCACTCGTGCGTCTCGGCCTCGAGAACGCAGTGGGTGAGCTCGCTCGCGGCCTCATCGAGCTTGCCCTGGAACTGCATCACCTGGGCCCGGCGGATGCGGCTGGCCGCGAGTTCCTCCCGGGATCCGGTGAACCGGGCCTGGCGCAGGGCGGCGTTGGCCATGTCGAAGGCCTCGTCGAGGCGTCCGATCAGGCGCAGCAGCGCGATCTTCTCGTTGAGCGCGGACAGGCTGCGCAACTCGCCGAGTTCGTCGAGGCGCTGCCCGGCGGCGAGCAGGTCGACTTTTTCACGGAGGGTGACGGCGTCGTAACCAATGATGATGGGCAGGGTGTAGTCCAGAGGCAAGGGCGGCCGGGTGTGCCGCGGACGATCGGGTTCCCTAACAGGATATCCCGACCATGCCGCGGCGACACCCGTACGGGGGTGTGCCGGCGAACTTTCCGGCCCGGCCCCGGTCCGCTCGCCGCACCCCGCTAGTACCCCGTGTACGTGTCCTTGACGTAGGAGTCGACTCCCTCGGCCATGCACGCCTTCATCGACGCCTCGTAGCTGCTCCAGTTCGTCTTTGCGTCCGAGCCGTACATGCTGAGGTTCTCGCCGAACGATCCGACGACATTCATGAACGTTCCCACGTCACTCGTCACCGCCCCGATCGGCACCGCGCCGCTGTACCCCGTTTTCGCGGCGATCCGGGTCTGGAGGTCGGCCTTGGCGGCGTTGAAGATGTCCTCGGCCGTCGCGTTCGGGCCGAGCCCCGCGCCGGCGCCCAGCGTGGGTGTCGCGCTGTTCGAGGACGGCAGGGTGAGGATCTCGCCCTTGCCGTTCGCCCAGTCGTTGAGGCACTTCGTCGCGAGCATCGCGAGGTCGACCTGTGCCTGGATGACCGTTCCGGCCTTGTCGATCGCGTCGGCGACCGCACCACCGGCTCCCGCGGCCCTGAGGCCGGCTGCCGCGAGTTTCAGCCCGACGGCGGCGACCTTGGCGACCATCAACTGGGCGAGGGACACCCCCGTCGCGACGGTGATCACGGCGGCGAGCATGCGTTGGCTGATCGAACTGAACCAGTTGCCGACCTTCTCGCGGGTGCTGTAGCGGTGAATCTTGGCCTCGACGTAGCGGTCCCTGTCCATGATCACCCACGCGGTCTGGTCCCTCGACGCGTCGGCGTAGTCCCAGCCGTCGAAGCGGTTGCCTTCGATGTCCTCGGCCTGCAGCTGCACCGTGGTGCCGCGCGTGTACCGGTTGCCGGCCCCTCCCGGGCAGTTGCCGGGCGTGGTCGCCGACAGGTCCTTCCCGGAGATCGTGTAGCAGATGATCGTCAGGTCGAGGGTGTTCGGGCCGGAGACGTTGCCCTGGGCATCCACCACGCGTGTCGGGCCGGTGCCGTCGGTGCTTCCCCCCACCGAGTAGGTGTACTGCCCGGCAACGGTCACGGCGGTGGTCACGGTGCGGCCGGGGCGCGAATAGAGAGGCGGGCATCCGCCGTCGTCGACGACGATCTTCTTGGCGGTCTCCGGGTCGAGGGCGGATGCCTGGCCCGAATCGTCGATGACCCGAACGTTCAGCCCGATCGGTGCGCAGTACTCGAGGCGATAGCTGCCGCCGCCGTAGACCTTGGCGCGACCTTCGAAGAAGCCCTGGGAGGTGCCGAACTCCGCCATTTCGTCCAGGCCCGAGGCGTTGACCATGCTCGTGATCGGCACGAGATTGGGGGACCCGGCGATGGCGGCAGGCAGCAGGTAGCCGGCCTGGCCCCGGGGCAGTTCGCCGGCGCGTTCGCAATAACTCTCGTCGGCTGACAGGGGAGCGATCATGTAGGAGCCGCCCTGCGGGAGGCTCACGATGGGTGGCTTGCAGCTCGCGTTGTACCAGCCGGCGGTCAGCGTGATGGCGCTGTTCACCCGGGCGAGGTCGATCGTCGTTCCCCCGGACGTCCCCGGGTTGCCGTTCCAGACGACACCCTGTTCGGTGCTGCTGCTCCAGCGCACCGATGCGGTGTTGCCGGTGTAGCCCCGCCAGCCCATGATGCCGTACTCCGGCTGGGTCGTGGTCAGGGACAGGCGTCCCGTTGCAACCATCGAGTCTGTGGTGGTGACCACGTGGTAGCCGCCGAGTGCGCTGTTGCTGGTCGTGGTCGTGGATGCGACGTCGCCGCACTGCGTGAGGGGTCCGTCCTTCGCCCACGTGGCACCGGCGGGCTCGCCCGTGCGCGCGGCGAAGTAGTCGCGGATCGCTTTCGAGACGACGGTGACCGTCACGCACTTGACCATGCTGAACTGGGCTCCGACCTGGAACCTGTCCTCCCACGGCACGGTGAGTTGTGTCGTGGCGGTGGTGGCAGCGCTCGTGAGCAGCTTTCCGGTCGGAGCCGCCAGCAGCGTCGTCGCGGTGTTGTCGCGCGACGAGCCGCCGAGCCATGAACCGAACGCGGCGGTGGGCTTCGCGGTGGCCACGACGGTGATCTTCGTTCCCGGAACGTATCCGGCCTCGCCGCCGACGGTGCAGGCTCCGGACGAGGGCTTCAGGCCCCAGCTGGTGGACGGCCGATCGGCGGCTGTCACCGCGACGCTGCCGCCCTCGGTAACGGGGAGGTCGACCACCGTGCAGGCCTTGACGCGGAACGTGGCGGCGACCGCGCGATCGGCGGTCATCGCCACCTGGGCGGAGTACGGGCCGGTGAGGGTCGCTCCGGTGAGGGTGTCGAGCTCCAATTCGGATTGGGTGTGTTCTTCGGAGAGGTTGGCGGGAACGAGCGTCAGGTCCACGATGGTGCCCGCTGCATAGCGGGAGAAGCCGGTCTTCTGGTCGGCCAGCTCCTGCGCGGTGGACCCGTACGGACTGGCGCAGTTCGGCCGGGTATTCGCGCGCGCCCAGCCCTGCGCGTAGGGGTCGAGCAGGCCCCAGTCCACCGTGGGGGTCAGCTTCAGGGTGAAGCAGGTCGGCGCGTAGTGCTCGGTGTAGCCGACGCGGATGAATCCGGTCACGACGAACAGGAAGGATCGTCCCTGCGAAAGACGCATCGAGCCGTCGATCGTCCAGCTGTCGACGGCGTAGTCGGGATGTGCGTATGCCGTGGCGCGCAGCAGGCTGCCGGTGACGACGCCGAGCTTGTCGTCACCGCAGCGCACGGAGTTGCTGTAGTCGATGGTTCCGAAGACGATCGGGTATACGCACAGCCTGGCGTCGGCCGTTCCGCTCACGACGGCGCCGGGGGCGTCGTCTCGCGAGATGAAGGTGACTGTGTACTCGGTGCTGACGGGTGCCGACTGGGCGGTCGTCACCGGGGTGAGCGTGCAGCTGCCCGCGAGCGCGGGCCCGTTGCATCCGACGCCGGGGAGGTCGAAGTACACCCGGCCGACGGCGGCGGCACCGGTCGTCGTAGTGGTCCAGCTGGCGGTGATCGGCTCGCCGTATACCCACTCGTCGGGGGTCGGGGAGAACGTCACCGCGAGGTCCGTGCCCCGGGCTGACGCGGTGAATTGCGTCACGCTGTGCGACGCTTCGTTGTCGGCGTCGCCGTCGTAGTGCGCGTACAGGGTGTTCTCGCCCATCCGCACGGATGCCCCGGGCAGGGTGCATGCGCCGGTCCCGTCTGCGGCGCAGAGGGTGTCGTTCGAACCGGTGAGGATGATCGTGCCGGTGGGCGCGGGGCTGGTCTGGGAGCCGGCCTGCAGCACCCGGGCGGAGACCGGGAGGGCGTCGCCCGCGCGAGCCCCGTCCGGGACGACCACCGCGACGCTCGTGGCGCGTTTGTCCACGGTGCCCGTCAGGTCCGCGGTCGCGGCGCTCGTGTCGACACCGTCACCCGGTGTGGACGCGGACAGGGCGAGGGACCCTGCGTGCAGGGTGGGGACCGCGACCGTGCCGCGGAAGAACCCGGTGGCGCCGCTGCGGATCAGGCTCAGGGGGTAGTCGGTGCCCAGCACGGTGACCGTGGCCGGCACCGAACGGGAGGACCCCGTCAGGGTGCCGCTCGGCTCGGCCGTGACCGTGACCGTGAGGCTGTCGCCGACCGTGACCGGCTGAACGGCCAGGGACAGGTCGGTCGTGGGCGCGCTGACCGCGAGGTCGAGGACCGGGCTCGACGTGGAGGCCCGCAACGGCCCGTACTCGACGCTCGCATGCACGGCCAGAGTGCCTCCGCGGAGGTTGGCGACGGTCACCGTTCCGCTCAGTCCCTCAGGGGACCCGAACAGTTGCGTGGTGCCGATGACCGTGCCGGTGGCGTCCAGGAGATCCGCTCGTGTGCCGGCGGCGAGTCCCGTCGACGAGAAGGAGAGCCAGGCGGCCGTGATGGTCAGCTCGACGGACGCGCCGGCGACGAGCGCTGCGCCGGGGTCGGTCCGGGAGACCGTGAGCTGGGGGACGGGAACCGGCTGCACGGTCGTGACGGCAGGGTCCGAAGCGGCAGGCGCCAGTTCGCTCGCCGCGGTGAAGGTGACCACCGCACGGATGCCGTGGGCCCCGGCGACGAGCAGGGTGGGGGCCGCGGTGCCGTGGCCTGCCGTGTCGAGGGTGATCGTGCCGAGGTCGCTGACCGTCGCATCCGGGGCCGTCGCCGTGAGGTTCACCTGGGTCACGAGGTCGAGCGGAACGCCGCTGAGGTCGACCGTCACCGGGAAGGCGGTGCCGAGCGGCGCCGATGCGGATGATGCCACGCTCGTCCAGGTCTGCAAGCAGGTCCGGGGAGACGTTCGGCAGGTCGCGGGTG
>NZ_JASJVF010000105.1:0-10719 GCF_035019805.1 Cryobacterium sp. 10I1 | reverse complement strand
GTTCAGGGGTTCAGGGTCACGTTGGCAGTCGCGGCCAGCATCCGCCCGAGGGTGAGCCAGTTCTCGCGTACGGCCGTGCCGGCTTGGTCGGCTTGCCCGGCAGCGCAGAATCCGATGATGCGCTCGTGGTCGGCAACGGATGCCCGCCCCGCAAGGGAGGAGAACCGGGCGCGTTCCAGGCGCCTCAGGGTGGGCGTGACCTGCTCGAGCAGTGCCGGCAGCAGCTGGTTCGCGCTCGCGCGCACCGCGACGTCGTGGAAATCGTCATCCGCGGCGATGGCGGCATCGACGTCGTTCGTCGCCAGGGCGAGCCGGAACCGGTCGTTGGCCGCCTTCATCGCGGCGATGTCCCCGGCGGTGAGCTGGGCGACCGCCTCGCGCGCGGCGAGTTCGTGGAGCGCTGCGGCGATCGCCTGCGCGTTCAGTGCCGTCCGTTCGTCCAGCGGCGCGACGACGGTCTGTCTGGCACGCTCGGTTCGAACGAGACCTGCGGTTTCGAGCCGGGCGATGGCCTCGCGGATCGGCGTGCGACTGACCCCGAGCCAGGACTCGAGCTCGGCGTCACGAAGCTTCTCGCCGGGGGCGAGCGTTCCGTCGACGATCGCGGTGCGGAGTGCCTCGTAGGCATAGTCGCGCAGGGAGGCTGGTCGATGCAGCGCATCGGGAACGGGAACCGGCATGCAATATATTAGATATTGCCAGTGGCGCCCTGTCAAGTGGCCGCCGACCCGCCTGCACCAAAAACCGCCCCCGACTGTGGTCGGAGGCGGTTCAGGTCGTGATCGGTTTCGGGGCTAGGCGGACTTCTCGACGCGGCGGGCGGCCTTGTGCAGCACGATGGCCGGGGCGGCGTTGTCGAGCACGGCAGCCCTGGTCACGATGACCCTGGCGACCTCGCTGGAGGACGGCACCTCGAACATGATCGGCCCGAGGACCTCTTCCATGATCGCGCGGAGGCCCCGGGCGCCGGTCTTGCGCAGCACGGCGAGGTCGGCGATGGCCTCGAGCGCGGGCTGCTCGAAGTCGAGTTCGACGCCGTCGAGCTCGAACATCCGCTGGTACTGGCGCACGAGGGCGTTCTTCGGAACCGTGAGGATCTGCATGAGGGCGACCTGGTCGAGCTGGGTGACCGTCGTGACGACGGGCAGCCGGCCGATGAATTCGGGGATGAGTCCGAACTTGTGCAGGTCTTCGGGGAGGACCTCGCTGAAGAGGTTCACATCGTCACCCTTGCTGTGTAGCGGGGCGCCGAAGCCGATGCCCTTCTTGCCAGCACGGGTGGAGATGATGTCGTCGAGTCCCGCGAACGCGCCGGCCACGATGAACAGCACATTGGTCGTGTCGATCTGGATGAATTCCTGGTGCGGATGCTTGCGCCCGCCCTGCGGGGGCACAGACGCGACGGTTCCTTCCAGGATCTTCAGCAGAGCCTGCTGCACGCCCTCACCGGACACGTCCCTGGTGATCGAGGGGTTCTCGGCCTTGCGGGCGATCTTGTCGATCTCGTCGATGTAGATGATGCCCGTCTCGGCACGCTTGACGTCGTAGTCGGCGGCCTGGATGAGCTTGAGCAGGATGTTCTCGACGTCTTCGCCGACGTATCCGGCCTCGGTGAGTGCGGTCGCGTCCGCGACGGCGAACGGCACGTTGAGGCGCTTGGCGAGCGTCTGGGCGAGATAGGTCTTGCCGCAGCCGGTCGGGCCGATCAGGAGGATGTTGGACTTGGCGATTTCCACGTCGTCGTGGATCGCGTCGGCGGCGGTGAGCGTGGCACGGGAGCGCACGCGCTTGTAGTGGTTGTAGACGGCGACGGCCAGTGCGCGCTTGGCGGCTTCCTGGCCGATGACGTATTCCTCAAGGAACCCGAAGATCTCCTTGGGCTTGGGCAGTTCGAACTCGCCCGTGGTCTCTTCGGCGCCGGCCTCGGCCAGGCGTTCTTCGATGATCTCGTTGCACAGCTCGACGCATTCGTCGCAGATGTAGACACCGGGACCGGCGATCAGCTGCTGGACCTGCTTCTGACTCTTCCCACAGAAGGAACACTTCAGCAGGTCGGCGCTTTCGCCTATTCGGGCCATCCGTCAGCCTCCTCCATCGGTCGTGCTGGTAACGCTTGTTTCGCTGAACCGAGCCTAGCCTCTGGGGGTGACACTGGGGTGCAAGCGACGCGGATCGGTGGAAACCCGTAATAATCCCCCGCGGGTGGGATATCGCGCGGCGCCCGACCGGCGAAAACCGGAACGCGGCGGCCTGCCGGTGCTTGCGCATCCGACCGGCCGCCGCGCGGGCGACAGGAGAACGGGGACCTGCCCCGTCGCGAAAGGGAACTGCTACTTGACGAGGACCGGAACGTTCTTGCGGCTCGTCAGGATCTGGTCGATCAGGCCGTATTCGAGGGCCTCGGGGGCGCCGAGGATCTTGTCGCGGTCGATGTCCTTGTGGACCTGCGCCGAGGTGCGGTTGGAGTGGTGCGCGATCGTCTCTTCGAGCCAGTCGCGCATCCGCTGGATCTCCGCTGCCTGGATCTCGATGTCGGAAGCCTGGCCGCCGCCCTGTCCACCGGCCGAGGGCTGGTGGATGAGGATGCGTGCGTTCGGCAGCGCGAGGCGCTTGCCGGGCGTTCCGCCGGCGAGCAGCACGGCGGCGGCGGACGCCGCCTGGCCGAGGCAGACCGTCTGGATGTGCGGACGGATGTACTGCATCGTGTCGTAGATCGCCGTCATCGCGGTGAAGGAGCCACCCGGTGAGTTGATGTACATCACGATGTCGCGGTCAGGGTCCTGGCTCTCGAGCACGAGGAGCTGGGCCATGACGTCGTCAGCGGACGCGTCGTCGACCTGGACGCCGAGGAAGATGATGCGGTCCTCGAAGAGCTTCGCGTAGGGGTCCTGGCGCTTGTAGCCGTAGGCCGTGCGTTCTTCGAAGGTGGGGAGGATGTACCGAGACTCGGGAGCCTGCGGTGCGCGGCCACCGGCCTGGTGACCAAAATTCGTGAATTCCATGTCGTGTACGCCCGTCCTAGATCTTGTTCACTGAGTCGTCGGTGCCGCCGCCACCGATTACTTCCGACGCGGAGCCGCGCAGGTGGTCGACGAAGCCGTAGGTCACGGCTTCCTGGGCGGTGAACCAGTTGTCGCGGTCGTTGTCGATCAGGATCTGCTCGACCGACTTGCCGGTCTGCTCCGCCGTGAGTTCCGCCATCCGCTTCTTCATGTCGAGGATGACCTTCGCCTGCGTCTGGATGTCTGCCGCCGTGCCGCCGAAGCCGCCGGACGGCTGGTGCAGCAGGACCCGCGCGTTCGGCGTGATGTACCGCTTGCCCTTGGTGCCGGAGGACAGCAGGAACTGGCCCATGGAGGCCGCCAGCCCGATGCCGACGGTGACGATGTCGTTCGGTACGAACTTCATCGTGTCGTAGATGGCCATGCCGGCCGTGATCGAGCCGCCGGGCGAGTTGATGTACAGGAAGATGTCCCGCTCAGAGTCCTCCGCGGCGAGCAGCAGGATCTTGGCACAGATCTCGTTGGCGTTCTCGTCCCGGACCTCCGAACCGAGCCAGATGATGCGGTCTTTCAGCAGTCGGTCAAAAACGCCGGGTGTTGGGGTCATATCGGCCATGTCGCGCTCCGTTTCACTTGTCGCTTGAGATTGAATCTATAGGAGCCTGAGAGCCAGAACGGCCGTGTTCGCCCTCGGCAGATTGCGCGGCTCCCCCGCGCCCGGGAACACGGAAGGGCCGGACGTCCTGAGACGCCCGGCCCTCGTTCGCTGGAGTACAGCGGGTGCTGGCAGCGGATGCTGCCCGCGGGTGTTACTTCTTGGCTGCGGCCTTCTTCTTCGGCTTCGCGGGGACCTCGGCGGCCTCGTCGTCAGCGTCTTCCGACGCGGCGGCTGCTGCGGCGTCCGCGGCGGGGTCGACCGTGACGGCGTCGATGTCGACGTCGACGGAGGTGGTCCCGTCCGCGGCGGCCTCGGGCTCGTCGCCCGCGATCGCGGTGAACTCGGCGAGATCGACGACGGCGCCGTTGCCATCAACGACCTCCGCCTTGCCGAGGGCGATCGCGAGGGCCTTGTTGCGGGCGACCTCTGCGACCATCGACGGGATCTGGCCGTTTCCGCTGAGCGCCTGGACGAACTCGCTCGGGTCCATGCCGTACTGGGCTGCGCCCTGGATCAGGTACTGGGTGAGCTCGTCCTGGCTGACCTGGACCTTCTCGGCCTCGGCGATCGTGTCGAGCAGGATCTGCTGGCGGAAGGTCTTCTCGCTCGACTCGGTGACCTCGGCGCGGTGCACGTCGTCTTCGAGGCGGTTCTCGCCCTCGAGGTGACGGCGCACCTCGTCCTCGATGATCGCGGTCGGGATCGGGACCTCGACGGAGGCGAGGAGCTGCTCGATGAGCAGTTCGCGAGCCTGGGTGCCCTGGCCGAAGATCTTGGAGCGCAGCGCCTGCGCCTTGAGGTCTTCGGTGAGCTCTGCGACGGTGTCGAATTCGCTGGCGATCTGCGCGAAGTCGTCGTCGACGGGGGGAAGCTCGCGCTCCTTGACGGCGAGGACCGTCACGGTGATCTCTGCGGTTTCGCCTTCGTGGTCGCCGCCCATGAGGGTGGAGTTGAAGGTCGTGGTCTCGGTCGCGCTGAGCGAGTCGAGTGCCTCGTCGATGCCGTCGATCAAGTCGCCGGTGCCGACCTCGTAGGAGATGCCGGTCGCGTTGTCGACCTCGACGTCGCCGATGGAGGCGACGAGGTCGATCTGCACGAAGTCGCCGGTCTTGGCGGGGCGGTCGACCGTGATGAGCGTGCCGAAGCGGCTGCGCAGCTTGTCGAGCTCCTCGGTGACGTCCTCGTCGGTGACCTCGGCCGTGTCGACGACGAGCTTGAGGCCGGAGTATGCGGGAAGGTCGATCTCGGGGCGGACGTCAACCTCGATGGAGAGCTTGAGGTCGCCGGAGAAGTCCTTGTCGGACGGCCACTCGACGATGTCGGCCTCGGGGCGGCCGAGCGGGCGGAGCTTGTGCTCGTCGACGGCGGCACGGTAGAAACCGTCGAGGCCTTCGTTGACGGCGTGCTCGAGGACGGCCGACTTACCGACGCGCTGGTCGATGATGGGCGGCGGAACCTTGCCCTTGCGGAAGCCGGGGATGTTGATGTCTTCGGCAATGTGACCATATGCGTGGGTGATGCTGGGCTTCAGCTCCTCCGGGGTCACCGAAATGGTGACCTTGGCGCGCGTGGGGCTCAGCTTTTCGACCGTGGACTTCACGTGGGTTATCTCCTGTGTTCGATCTGGTTCAGAGGGGGGTGATGGTCGGGGCGACAGGATTCGAACCTGCGACCTCTCGGCCCCAAACCGAGCGCTCTACCAAGCTGAGCTACGCCCCGGATATTGTCTCAACCCGTTGGAGTCAGCCTGACGCCACGCAGGTGCACGCGACAGCGGATTGACCTCGGTAAGTCTACTGCACCGACCGGATGCCCATGGCCGGTTCGCGTACGCGAGGTCGCCGTTGCTGTACTAAGGTATTTGAGTGCGCAGTTCGGCACTCATGGGGATGTAGCTCAATGGTAGAGCCTCAGTTTTCCAAACTGATGGCGCGGGTTCGATTCCCGTCATCCCCTCCATATCCGGTCATTCCCTTTCCGAATCCGGCAATTGCCCCGGCGCCCTATCGGTTCGCGAGGTAGTTGGCCAGTGCGGCGGCCGCAAGCGTCTTCGCGCCGTCCAGGTTGCCGGTCGGCTGCCCGTAGTGCTGCACGAGTACCCAGACACCGCCGGAGAGCACGTCGACCTCACAGGTGTCCCCTCCGCAGCCGGCGAATGCCTCGTCCCCGAGCCCGCTCACCGCTTCGAACCGGATGCTGGAGTTCGCCTTGTTCGGCGGTGACGCGTGCCACACCGATGCAGCGCCCGGCAGCACGGTCACGGACACGCCGCCGGAGAGTGCACCGGCGTCCCCGCTCAACCAGCCGCAGTGGAGAAGGCCTGCCCGGCTTTCTGCGATCGGCTGAACGCCCGATGTGTACGGTCCGGGCACTCCATAATCGGTCGACCGGGAGTCCGCCATGCCCACGGCATCCGCGAGGTCGGCCGCGGCGAGCAGAGCGTCACAGCCGACGCGCGGTGGGGGCGTCGTCGCCGGCACCGCGTCCGCCGTCTGAACGGCCGCCACAACGGTGCGAGCGAAGGTCACGAAGCTCTCCTCTGTGGGTTGCGGACTGACCGTCGCGTTCACCCAGGTGGTTCCGACCAGGATCTCGGCCCGGCAGGAATCGTGGTCCGGCGGGTGGCAGGCCACGTACGCCGTGTCTCCGAGGTCGACGGGGTGCAGTCCCCGCAGACCGTCGTCGGAATCGGGTTCACTCGCGGTGAACCCTTCGACGGCGTTGGGCAGGACACGGACGCTCACGCGCGGGAGCATCCGGCTGCCGTCGTCCGTCAGCGCTCCGGTGCCGTTGTCCGGGGCTGACCAGCTGCAGTCGACCAGGCCGCCGAGGGCATCGGCCGCGTCCTGCACGATGATCTGGGTGGCGCCGCTGCTCGGCTGCTGCTCGGCGGTGGGCCGGGTGGCCTGATCGAAGAGGCTGTTCGGCGGGAGTCCGAGCGCGGCTGCGGCCCGGTCGACCGGCAGGACCAGGCCACAGTCGAGCGCGACGGGCAGGGACGTCGGCGTCGCGGATGCAGTGGGTTCTGGCGAGGCACCCGGAGAGGAACCGCCGGAACCCTGCGTGCACCCGGCGAGCGTCACTACCGCGGTCAGGGCGCAGATCAAAGGTGCGGAGCGGACCAGTGCTGAAGCTGCGAGCGTCATGTGAATTCCCCCGCGATCAACCTACTCCGGACTGCTCCCCCGAGGACAGAACGGTCAGGAGTGGAGCATCAGGTTGACGAGCGCGACGACGCCGACGGTCACGATGATCACGCGCAGGAGAGTGGGCGGCAGGCGCCGCCCGACCCGCGCGCCGAGGAGGCCGCCGAGGCCCGCGCCGACGGTGATGAGACCGACCACGGCCCAGTCGATGGAGTCGCGCGCGAACAGGATGAAGATGATCGAGGCCATCAGGTTCACGCCGGTGACGAGGAGATTCTTCACGGCGTTGAGTGACCCGAGCGAGACCGTGGTGAGGATGCCGAGGGCGCCCACCACCAGGATCCCCTGGGCCGCGCCGAAATAGCCGCCGTAGACGCCGAGGATGAAGATGCTCACCATGATTCCGACGCGCCGGCCACGACCGCCGGGGATGCCGGCCGCCTCGGCAGTCGGCGCCGCCACCGCATCCGCTTCGCTGGCCGGCGCGGTTCGTGCGGCGATCCGGCGCTGAATCCACGGCCCGACGGCGACGAGGAGGATCCCGACGAGGATGAGGACAGGAACGATGGCCTTGAAGGCGCTGCTGGGGAGCACGAGCAGCAGGGTGGCACCGGCGAGGCCGCCGGCCAGGGCGACAGGGAGAAGAGCGAAGGCGAAACCGCGATGAGCGGCGATCTCGCGCCGGTAGCCGATCGTCCCCGCGACGCCGCCGGCCACGAGTCCGAGGTTGTTGGAGACGTTGGCGACGAGCGGCGGGTATCCCAGAAGCACGAGGATCGGAAAGGTGATGAGGGTCCCCGAACCGACGACGACGTTGATCATGCCCGCGGCGAAACCGGCCGCGGCGATTGCAAATGCCTCTGGCCACATGCCTCCCACCGTAGTGGGGGCCGCGCCCTACTTCAGGCCGAGGGTGTCGAGCGTCGCCCGCAGGGTGTCGGCAGAGTGCTGGAACAGGGCCTGTTCCGACTCGGAGAAGGGCACCTCGATCACCCGGGACACCCCCTCGGCGTTGACGACCGTCGGGACGGACAGGGCGACGTTGCTCACGCCGCGGTAGTCGGTCAGCACCGAGCTGATCGGGAGCACGGCGCCCTCGTCGCGCAGCACGGCCTCGACGATCCGGGCACCGGAGAGCCCGATCGCGTAGTTCGTGGCACCCTTGCCCGCGATCACCCGGTACGCGGCGGTCTTGACGTCCTCGGTGATGGCCGCGAACTCGGCCTCGGAGAACTTCTCGCGTCCGTTGGTCACCGGGGAGATGTCATCGGCGACCCATTGGTCGAGCGAGATCGGGCCGACCCTGGCCTGGGACCAGAGCGGGAACTCGGAGTCGCCGTGCTCGCCGACGATTGTGGCGTGCACGTTGGCGATCGCAACGCCGACCCGGTGCGCGAGCAACCAGCGCAGCCGGGAGGAGTCGAGAACGGTGCCGGAGCCGAACACCCGGCTGGAGGGGAGTCCGCTGAAGTGCAGGGCGGCGTAGGTGAGGATGTCGCAGGGGTTGGTCACGATCATGTAGACCGCGTCGGGGGCGCGCTTGATGAGCTTGGGCATCAGTTCGCGGAGGATTCCGACGTTGACGCCGGACATTTCGAGGCGGGACTGGCCGGGGTGCTGCCGGGCGCCTGCGGTGATCACGACCATGTTGGCGTCCGAGATCATGTCGAGGTCGGCACCGCCGGACACGCAGGACGCGCCGGTGAACTGGGTGCCGTGCGCGAGGTCGAGCACCTCGGCCTCGACCTTGGGCTCGTTGATGTCGTAGAGCACCACCTCGCGGGCCGACTGCCGGATCAGGGAGGCATACGCGAGGGAGGTGCCGACGGCGCCCGCTCCGATGATGGCCAGCTTGGAATTCTCGATTGCGCTCATGGTTCCAGTCTGCCCGCACCAGGACGCGTTCGCACCTGTTCCGTCAGATTAAACCGAATTATCTACGTTCAATTCGCCTCGTGGCAGCGGAATACTCAGCGCCAGCAGAATACTCAGTGCCAGCAGAATACTCAGTGGCGGAGGAAGGCGAGGACGGCGAGCACCCTGCGGTGGTCCGTTCCCGAATCGTCGAGGCCGAGCTTCTGGAAGATGGCGGTGACGTTCTTCTCGACGGCGCCGACCCCGATCACGAGCCGGGAGGCGATACTGACGTTGGTGCGCCCCTCGGCCATCAGCCCGAGCACGTCCCGCTCCCGGGGAGTGAGTCTCTCGAGCGGGTCGGTGCGGCGGCCCAGAAGCTCACGGACCACCTGCGGGTCGAGCACCGTTCCACCGGCGTGGATCCGCAGGACGGCATCCTGCAGTTCGTCGAGGGAGGCGACCCGGTCCTTGAGCAGGTAGCCGAGTCCTCCGTCGCCGGCCGCGAGGAGTTCGTGAGCGTATGTGGCCTCGACATACTGGCTGAGGAGCAGGATCCCGACTCCGGGGAGCCGGCGCCGCAGCTCGAGGGCGGCACGCACCCCTTCGTCCCGGAATGTCGGCGGCATCCGCACGTCGAGCACGGCGATGTCCGGCCGGAGGCGATCGACGTCGGCGAGCAGGCCGTCCGCGTCGCCATAGGCGGCCACGCAGTCGAACCCGGCCTCGTCGAAGAGCCGCACGAGCCCCTCACGAAGCAGGAGCGAGTCCTCGGCGAGAACGAGCCGGAGCGGAGCCGCGGATGCTGCGCTGGTCTGCTCTGGCGAGGTCACCCGTTCAGGATACGACGATCGAACCTGGCAGGGTTTCGGCCAGCGGGATGTGCGCACCGACATTCGTGGGACCTCCGGCCGGACTGTCGATCGACAGCAGGCCGCGCAGCCCCCGCAGGCGCTCGTCGAGGCCGCACAACCCGTGCGATTCGGTGAGGACGGCCCCACCGATGCCGTTGTCGATCACCCAGAGGTCGAGCCAGGTTGAGTCGTCGTCCGGCACCCGGCGCAGGGCGAGGTGCAGGCGGATGCCGCTCGCGCGGGAGTGCTTGGCGGCGTTCGTGAGGAGCTCGGCCGCGATGAAATATACGCTCCGTTCGATCTCGGAGGGCAGCCGCAGCCCCGGCTCGAGCTGGAATTCGAGAGCGACGGGAATGGTGCTCCTGGCTGCGAGGGACTCGAGGGCGACGGTGAGGCCGCGGTCCTGCAGGATCGGCGGGACGAGCCCGCGGGACAGCGCCCTGAGCTCCTCGAGGGTGTCGTGGGCCTGCTCCCGCGCCTCGGCGAGCAGCGCCCTGACGGCGGCAGGGTCCGTGTCGAGTTTGCGTTCGGCGCTCGCGAGGTCCATCTGCAGGCGCACGAGGCGTTGCTGGGGTCCGTCGTGGATATCGCGTTCGAGGCGGCGGAGGCCGCGGTCCTCTGCGACGACGGCCGCGCCGCGGGAGGCGCTCAGGTCGGCGACCTCGCGGGTGAGCGCCTCGGAGCGCCAGGCCCCGAGCATGCCCTGGCCGATGAACCGGTGCACGAGCACGAGGCCCCGGGTGACGTAGGGCAGCGTGGCGAGGAAAGCCAGGCCGAACGCGAGTTCGAGCAGGCTCTCGACGAGGTACGGGTTGCCGACGCCCTGGGTGCCCGGCAGGATCACCTCGCCGAGGCCCAGCAGCCCGGTTGCCCCCTCCTGGCCCTGCGGGATCGACCAGCCCCACAGCCAGAAGCTGACCCCGCCGAGGGCGATCGAGAGCCAGACGACGGTGACGGTCCAGCTCACGAGCGAGATCACGAAGTTCACGACCATGCCGTGCAGGAGGTAGAGCCAGTAGTGGCCGCCGACAAGCGGGCCCAGCAGGGTCCGAAGCGGGGTGACCGGCTGGCCGTCACGTTCCCACCGGGGAGGCCGGATGGCCGGTTGGCCGGCCCAGCGCAGGCGGGTCAGCTCCACGAGGCCGAAACCACGCGCGGCGTAGAGGGCGGCGACGATCACGAACAGCCCCACGAAGATCGCGACC
>NZ_JASJVF010000104.1:0-10748 GCF_035019805.1 Cryobacterium sp. 10I1 | reverse complement strand
CGAGAGTACACTTTTGGCCCTTAAAACCCGTTCTTAAGGGCCAAAAACGTACTCTCGCGAGCTACCGGAAGGGTCAGGCGGAGAGGGTGGCGGGCTCGGGGACGGGAGTCGCTGCGGGCGCACGGCGACCGTGGGGCAGGGCGAGCCCGATCAGGGCGGCCAGACCGAGCACGGATGCCCCGACGACGATCGCCGGGACCGCCGCATCCACGTAGCCGGTCGGGGTCAGCTCTCCTCCGGCACCCGTGAAGACGGCCGTGAGGACCGCGACGCCGAGCGCCACGCCGATCTCGCGCAGGGTCGAGTTGGTTCCGGTCGCCTTCGCGTGGTCGTTCGGGACCATGTTCGCGAGCACTGCCGTGGAGCTCGGCGCGAACACGAGTCCCATTCCGACGCCAGCGAGGAGGAACGCGGGCACGAGGTCGATGTATGCAACCGTCGCACTCATCTCCACCGCCAGCCAGCCCATCGCGATGGCGAGGAAGGAGAGTCCGAGCACGATCGGAAGCCGGGTGCCCGTTCGCGGACTGAGCAGGCCGGTGAGCGGGGCGATCACCATGGGCGCGAGGGTCCAGGGCATCGTCATCAGGCCGGCCTCGAGCGGGGTGTGCCCCTGCACGATCTGCAGGAACTGGATCAGGATGAAGATGGACCCGAAGATGCCGAAGCTGAAGGTGAGGCCGACGAGGTTGGCGACGGTGAAGCTGCGGTCCCGGAACAGCCGGAGTGGCAGCAAAGGGTCAGGCGTGCGGGCTTCCCAGGCGATGAAGGCCGCGAGCAGGACCGCGCCGCCGGCGAGCGCGCCGAGGACCTCGAGGCTGGTCCAGCCCGCGTCGTTGCCGCGAACGATGCCGTAGACGAGACCGAAGACGCCGACCCCGGCGAGGACGAGACCCACGACATCCGCCCGGACCCTGGCCCCGAAGCTGTTCGGCAGGGCGACCAGGGCGAGTGGGATCGAGATCACGCCGAGCGGGACGTTCAACCAGAAGATGGCCTGCCAGTTCCAGCCTTCGACGACGGCGCCGCCGATGAGCGGGCCGAGTGCGACGCCGAGGCCGGAGATTCCGCCCCAGATACCGATCGCGGCCGGGCGGCGCTTCTCGCTGACCGAGCCGACGAGGAGGGTGAGCGACAACGGCATCAGGGCAGCGGCCCCGACACCCTGGATCGCCCGCGCGGTGATGAGCTGCCAGGGCTCTGTCGAGAGACCGGCGAGCGCGGAGGCGACCGTGAAGATCGCGATCCCGGCTAGGAAGACGGTTCGCCGGCCGAAGCGGTCGCCGATGGCGACGGCCATCAGCATGAAGGTCGCGAAGCTCAGCGAGTACGCGTTGATCACCCATTGCAGCTCCTCGATGGAAGCGCCGAGGTCTCGGTTGATCACGGGGAGGGCACCGGTCACGACGAGGTTGTCGAGGGTGGCCATGAACATGGGGAGTGAGGACGCGACGATGGCGAGCCAGATCGGGACGCGACGCGTGATGGGCTGGGACACGTGGTATCCAATCGAGGGGGCGAAGAAGCATGGAATGTTGTAATCGAATGATTACAAATAGAGACAATAGTTATTCGCGGATACCATGTCAAGAGTGAGTGAAGAATCCGGTACGGCAGCCAAAGAAACGACCACCGAACGAATCCCCGCGGCGTTGCGCAGGGAACAGATCCTGGCCGCGGCGAGCCGCGTCTTCGGTGAACGTGGATACTCCGGTGCCACGACCGACCAGGTCGCGCAGGCCGCCGGGATCAGCCAGCCGTACGTCGTGCGGATGTTCGGCACGAAGGAGAACCTCTTCCTCGAGGTCGTCGCCCGTGCTCTTGACAAACTCATCACGACCTTTCGCGTGGTCCTTGCCGAGCCCCAGCCGGCCGGCGACGACGACGCCGACTCGCTCGTCGCCCGTCTCGGGGCCGCATACGTCGACCTGATCGAGGACCGCGGCATCCTGCTCTCGCTCATGCAGGCCTTCATCACCGGGCATGACCCGGTGATCGGCGCCAAGGCCAGGGAGGGTTTCCTGCAGATCTACCGGATGCTGCGCGACGAAGCCGGGTTCCCCCCGGAGATCATCCGCGATTTCCTCGCGAACGGCATGCTCTTCAACACCCTGCTCGCCATCCGGCTCCCGGACATCTTCGAGGACGACGAGGCCGCAGAGGAGCTGATGCGGTGCGCCTTCCGGGGCAAGCTCGACGTCGTGCTCGACGCGACAGGCTCGCACGCCTCGCACGCCATGTCCGCCCCGACCGGCACTGCAGGGACACACTCATGAGTGCAGACATCGAGCGCGAGACCGAACCCAACGACGAGACGTCGTCCCGAAACAGCGCGCGGGTGCATTCCACCGCGAGCGGCCTGCTCCTCGTCGACAAGCCGCAGGGTTGGACGAGCCACGACGCCGTCGCCCGCACGCGGCGCCTCGCAGGCACCCGCAAAGTCGGCCACGCGGGCACCCTCGACCCGATGGCCACCGGCCTGCTGATCCTCGGCATCAACAGCTCGACCCGACTGCTCACCTTCATCGTCGGGCTCGACAAGGAATACCTGGCCACGATCCGGCTCGGCTCGGCGACGACCACGGACGACGCGGAGGGCGAGGAAGTCTCCCGCGCGCCTGAGGCATCCGTCGCACTCATCGAGCCCGCGGCCATTGCGGCCGGAATCGCCCGGCTGACCGGGTATATCAGCCAGCAGCCGAGCGCGGTGAGCGCGATCAAGGTCGACGGAAAGCGCGCGTATGCCCGCGTCCGCGACGGGGAGGACGTGCAGTTGCCCGCCCGGCCTGTCACCATCGCCGCCTTCGAACTGCTCTCGAGCACGCCCGTCGACGGCTTCCTCGACCTCGAGGTGCGCGTCGAGTGCTCCTCCGGCACGTACATCCGGGCCCTCGCCCGCGACCTCGGCGCCGGGCTCGGCGTCGGAGGGCACCTGACCGCGCTCCGCCGCACCCGCATCGGCCCGTTCCGCATCGAGAACGCCCAGCCCCTCGCGGAGCTCGACGTCGCCGCCGCTCTCATCAGGCCGGCGGATGCCGCGACGCGTGTGCTCGGGCGCCTCGACCTCACCGAACAACAGGCGATCGACCTCGGTCACGGCAAACGTATCGAGGTCACGACCGAGATCGCGGATACCGGGGCAGCGGGGACCGCGGCTCCGCTCGCCGCGATCGCCCCCGGCGGCCGGCTCGTCGGCCTCGTCGAGCTTCGGGGCACCCAAGCCCGCACCGTGATCAACTTCCCGCCCGACGAGGCCGCAGCGGGGGAGTCCTCGTGATCGAGTGGTTCACCTGGCTCCAGGTCGGTGTCGCGGTGCTCGCCGGCGTGCTCTGCCTGTTTCTCGGGCTGTTCGGCCGGGTCCCGAACGACCTCACGATGGGCGCGACGGCGCTCGTCGAACTGCTCCTCGTCGGGCAACTCGTCGTTTCGATCGCGGCACCCTTCGCCGGGAACACGGCGAGCGGCAGCCTGCTCGAGTTCTACACCTACCTCGTGAGCGCCCTCATCGTTCCCGTCGTCGCCGCCGCCTGGGCGCTCATCGAACGCAGCCGCTGGAGCACGGTCATTCTCGGCGGCGCGTGCCTCGCGATCGCGGTCATGGTGTACCGGATGTTCCAGATCTGGACAGTGCAGGGCTTGTGAGAGTCTCGCTCCCACAAGCTGCGATAATTAACAGGCCATGACCGGACCACAGAGCGCAGCCGAGAACGTCGTCGATGGACCGCAGAAGCGCAGGGTCACCGGCGTCGGACGCCTGCTGATCGCCGTCTACGGGCTGCTCGCGCTCGCCGCGACCGGGCGGTCGTTCGTGCAGATCGCCTCCAAGTTCGACCAGGCGCCGCTCGCGTACTCGCTGTCTGCGTTGTCCGCGGTCGTGTACATCGTCGCGACCATCGCGCTCGTGCGCAGCAGCGGCCGCTGGTACCGCGTCGCGTGGGTGACCATCTCCTTCGAGCTTCTCGGCGTGCTCGTCGTCGGCACCCTGAGCATCGTCGACCCCGCGCTCTTCCCGCACGACTCGGTCTGGTCGGTCTTCGGCAGCGGCTATCTCTTCATCCCGCTCGTGCTTCCGATCCTCGGGATGATGTGGCTCGTCCGCCACCGCCCTGCTCGTCCACAGGGCCCGGCACGACCACAGGGCCAGGCCGGTCGACAGGCCAGCTCGTGAAGGTCCTCTCCGGCATCGGCTCCCTCCCGCTCGAAACCGCCACCTCCGGCTCCGCGGTCACGATCGGGAAGTTCGACGGCGTCCACGCCGGCCATCGCGCCGTGATCGACCGGCTCAAAGACATCGCCGGAACGCAGGGGCTCACGGCGGTCGTCGTGACCTTCGACCGGCATCCGCTCGCCCTGCTCGCCCCAGAGAAGTGCCCGCCGTTCCTGATCAGCGCCGAGCAGAAGCTCCGGCTGCTCGCAGAGACCGGCGTCGACTGCACCCTCGTGCTCGAGTTCACCAGGGACCTCGCGAGCCTGCCGCCTGAGGTCTTCGTCGAGACCGTCCTCGTGAACGGACTGCACGCCCGGCACGTGCTCGTCGGCAGGGACTTCCGGTTCGGCGCGCACGGCGCCGGTGACGTGGCCCTGCTCACCGAGCTCGGCGCACGCTTCGGCTTCGCCGTAGACCTGATCGAGGATGTCAAGCCCGACCGGGTGCGCAGGGTTTCGTCGACCTGGATCAGGGAACTGCTCGCGAGCGGTGATGTGAGGGCTGCCGGCGAACTGCTCGGCCACACCCCGACCGTGCGCGGCGAGGTCGTGCACGGCGCGGCCAGGGGCCGCGAACTCGGGTTCCCGACGGCCAACCTCTCCGCGGAGTCCGAGGGGCTCATTCCTGCCGACGGCGTCTATGCCGGCTGGCTGACCGACGGCGCGGATCGTTACCCGGCCGCCATCTCGGTCGGCAACAATCCGACCTTCGACGGGGTCGCGCAGAAGCAGGTCGAGGCCTACGTACTCGACCGGGAGCTCGACCTCTACGGTCACGTCGTCGAGGTGTCGTTCGTCGACCGGATCCGCGGAATGGTCGCGTTCACCGGAATCGATCCGCTGATCCTGCAGATGCGGGCAGACGTCGACCAGATCCGCACTCTCCTCGCCGGCTCGACCCGCCACTGAAAGCGAGCGCGCTGCAGGGGCTCAGTGCTCAGCGCTCAGGGCTTAGGCCGCGGGGGAGCGCGGCCCGGTCGGTGTGAAGCCTTCCCGGCCGAAGAGGAAGAGCACGATGTTCACGGCCGTGCTCTCGATCACGGCTCCGCGCCCGACGCGCCAGCCGGCATCCGTCGCCACAAGCGTGCGGCGGCG
The DNA here is from genome assembly GCF_035019805.1 of Cryobacterium sp. 10I1. Classification (NCBI taxonomy): domain Bacteria; kingdom Bacillati; phylum Actinomycetota; class Actinomycetes; order Micrococcales; family Microbacteriaceae; genus Cryobacterium; species Cryobacterium sp. 10I1. Next base: position 5,447 of record NZ_JASJVF010000104.1, on the reverse strand, counting down.
CACGACCGCCTTGACCGGGGTGGGTGCCATCAGCGCCCGGCGCACGGCAACCGCGCCGAGCGCGACCGGCGAGACCTCAAGGGCCCTGCCGAGCGGATGCGCCAGGTCGAGTCCGTGGACGGCGACCTCCGTCAGTTCGGTGATGCCGTGCCGCCCCCGGGCGGTCACCCGCCCCGCGGCGTACTCGGCGGCGGTGGTCTGCAGCGACGCGATGAGCTCAGCCGGCTCTGCCTCGGCGGCCCGGCGGCTGAGGGTGTCGACGGCATGGTCCACACTCAGGTTCGGCAGTTGCTCCCGCAGTGCCGTCCACCCGGTGCCGAGCAGCTCCCGCGTCGGGGTCCCGACCCGCCAGACGAGATGCCCGGCCGCGTCGCGCACCCGCCAGCCGCCGCAGAGGCTCGGCGTCTCCCATTCCTCCGCGGAAAGCGTCTCAAGGATTCCGGCGATTCCGGTCAGGGTCGCCGCGATATCCGCGCTCCAGTCGGACGTCGTCCCGGTGTCGTCCACCTGGGGCTTGCGGCTGAACGGCAGGTACTGGGAAATGTCGGGCATGACGTCCAGCCTAGACTCGCCCGGTGAATAGACTTGGCCGGTGAACCCCACCCCGATCCGCGGTCTCTGGGCCGGGCGAACCCTCGCGCTTCTGGGTATCCTCCTCGTCGCGGCCAACCTGCGCACGGCGGTCGCGGCGCTGTCTCCGATCGTCCTGGCGATCAGCGTCGACGTCCCGCTCGGGGCGCTCGCCATCGGCGTGCTCGGCATGCTCCCGCCGGTCTGCTTCGCGGTCTTCGGCATCTCCACTCCCGTCTTCACGCGCCGCATCGGGCTCGAGCGGGTCGTTGTCGTCGCCCTTGTCGCAATCCTCGCCGGTCACCTCCTCCGTGGCAGCGCGGGTTCCCTGACCTGGCTCATCGGCGGAAGCATCGTGACCTTCGCAGGTCTCGGCGCCGGTAACGTGCTGCTGCCCCCGCTCGTCAAGAAGTACTTCCCCGACCGGGTCGGCCTCGTGACCTCCCTCTACGTCACGGTGCTGTCTCTGAGCACCCTCGTTCCGCCTCTCATCGCGGTCCCGGTAGCGGATGCCGCCGGCTGGCGGGTCTCCCTCGGCATGTGGATGATCCCCGCGCTCCTCGCCCTCGTGCCCTGGGCCACCATGCTCGTGCGGCACCGGATGTCGCAGAGCGCCCCGCCGGCGGTTCCGGAGGCCGAGCCGGTGCTGCTGGCCCGCATCGGCCGTTCTTCGATCGCCTGGGCGATCGCCGTCGTCTTCGGGACGTCGTCGCTCAACGCATACGCGCTCTTCGCCTGGCTTCCGCTGATGCTCACCCAGACCGCGGGGATCAGCCCCGGCCAGGCCGGGACGTTGCTCTCCCTCTACGCCGCCGTCGGACTGCCGTGCGCGCTCGTCGTGCCGTGGCTCGCCGTACGGATGAAGAACCTCAGCCTCCTGATCTACGTCGGAATGTTCGCCTTCATCGCCGGAGACGTGGGTCTCCTCCTCGCACCGGGCACGCTCACGGTTCTCTGGGTGTTGCTCGCCGGCCTCGGCCCGCTCTACTTCCCGCTCGCGCTCGTGCTGATCAACCTCCGTACGCGCACCCACGAGGGCTCCGTCGCGCTCAGCGGGTTCGTCCAGAGCGTCGGGTACACCCTCGGCGCCCTCGGGCCGCTTGTCGTCGGCGTTCTGCACCAGCTCACGGGGGGCTGGAGTTGGCCGATCTGGTTCCTGATCGCGACCGGCCTCGCCGTGGGCTTCGCCGCGCGCGTGATCGCCCGCCCGCATCTCCTCAAAGACGACCTCGACCGTTCCCGCTGACCACGTGGGCTGAGGTGTCGCATATCGACGTTCCTGGGCCACGGAACCTCGATATGCGACACCTCAGGAGGGAGTCGGGGGTCGCAGCAAGGCACCGATGCGGCTCTGCTCATGTGAGCAAGATTTCCCACAACAGTTGAGGCGTGCGTCGAGGCGTCCTACGCTGGATGGGGAGCCAACGGAGGACCGCGTGATCGATACAGACGAACTGCTGTCCATCCGCGCCGCCGAACTCTATTACGAAGAGAACAAGACCCAGGACGAGATCGGCGCCGTCCTCCGGCTCACCCGCTGGAAGGTCGGCCGGCTCCTTGCGCAGGCCAAGGCGAGCGGCTTCATCCGGATCGAGATCGTGCACCCGCGGGCCCGCCGCCTTATCGTCGAGCGTCGCCTGCGGGAACACACCGGGCTGAGCGACGCCGTCGTCGTCTCCGCAGCCGGCGTCTCCACCGACGAGGAACTGCAGTCCCGGGCGGCCCAGGCCGCCGCCGACTACCTCACTGCGCTCCGTCCTGTTCCGGCGACCCTCGGCATCAGCTGGGGCCGCACCCTGCACGAGGTGGCCCAGGGCCTGAAGCCCGGCTGGGCGCGCGGCGTCAACGTCGTGCAGATCAACGGCGGCGTCAGCCTCAACCGGCGGGAGGGAACGGCCGCGGCGACCGCGGTCACGATCGCGCAGAAAGCGCTCGGCTCCGCGACCCTGCTGCCGAGTCCCGCGATCCTCGAGCGCGTCGAAACCAAGCTCGCGATCGAATCCGACCGCGCCGTCGCGACGGTCCTCGACCTGGGCAGCGCGGCATCCGCCTACCTGTTCAGCGCAGGCCAGGCCGACGAGAATTCGGCGCTCGTCGACAGCGGCTACCTCACTGCCGACCAGGTCGCCGAACTCGTGCGCAAGGGCGCCGTCGGAGACATCGTCGGCCGGTACATCAACGCGGACGGCCATATCGTCGACCTCGAGCTCGACGAGCGGACCATCGGCATCCGGCTCGAACAACTGCGACGGGCACCGACCGCGATCGCCGTGATCGCGGGAAGCACCAAACACGCCGTCGCCCGCGCCATCGTCTCCAGCGGCCTCTGCACCGTGCTCGTCACCGACGAGGACACCGCCCTGGCCGTCCTGGGCGAAACCCACTGACCGGAACGCCCTCAGGCGCCCGGAGCCCCCGTGACACCCACCACCACCCTGCGAGGACATTTCATGACAAGCATCCCAGTGGTCGCGACCCAGCCGTCGACGAGGTCCCGTGCCCTCGCCCTCATCGGCGGCGAGGCCACAGACGCGAACCTCCGCCGCTACCTGCACGGGATCCCCGGGATCGACGCGGTCGGGCTCGAACAGCGTGCCGCCGCCCTCGGCACGCGCTCGATCAAGACGAGTTCGAAGAAGCGGGCGATCGACACGATCATCGGCCTGATCGACCTGACGACCCTCGAGGGCGCCGACACGCCGGGCAAGGTTCGTTCCCTCGTCGGCAAGGCGCTCACGCCAGACCCCGGTGACCCGGGCTGCCCCCGCGTCGCCGCCGTCTGCGTCTACGGAGACATGGTCCCGTACACCGTCGAGGCGCTCGGCTCCGCACACGCGGCCGGTCGCGACCAGGGCATCTTCGTCGCCTCCGTCGCCACCGCCTTCCCGAGCGGCCGCGCCTCCCTCGCGGTGAAGCTCGCCGACGTGGCCGACGCCGTCGCGGCCGGCGCAGACGAGATCGACATGGTCATCGACCGCGGGGCCTTTCTTTCCGGTCGTTTCGGCCAGGTCTACGACGAGATCGTCGCCGTCAAGGAAGCCTGCCGCCGCGCCGACGGCAGTGTCGCCCACCTCAAGGTGATCCTCGAGACCGGCGAACTCAACACCTACGACAACGTGCGCCGCGCCTCCTGGCTCGCCATCCTCGCCGGGGGCGACTTCATCAAGACCTCAACCGGCAAGATGCAGCCCGCGGCCACACTCCCCGTGACCCTCTCGATGATCGAGGTCGTGCGCGACTGGCATCGCCTCACCGGCGCGAGGGTCGGCGTGAAACCGGCCGGTGGCATCCGCACCTCGAAGGACGCCATCAAGTACCTCGTCGCCGTCGCCGAGACCGTCGGCGAGGACTGGCTCACGCCGAGCCTCTTCCGCTTCGGCGCCTCAAGCCTGCTCAACGACGTGCTGATGCAACGGCAGAAGATGCGCGATGGACACTACTCCGGCCCCGACTACGTGACGATCGACTGAAGGAACCACGATGAGCTTTCTTGACTACGCTCCCGCGCCGGAGTCCCAGGCGCTGCTGCACCTCCGCCCCGAATACGGACTCTTCATCGACGGCGAATTCGTCGCCGGCCGCGGCGAGCCCTTCCAGACCATCAACCCCGCGACCGAGAAGCAGCTCGCCATGATCGCACACGCCGACGCGGCGGATGTCGACACCGCGGTCGCCGCGGCCCGTCGTGCATTCGAACGGCGCTGGTCGACCCTTTCTGGCAGCGACCGCGGCAAGTACCTGTTCCGGATCGCACGTCTCGTGCAGGAGCGCGCCCGCGAGCTCGCCGTTGCAGAGACCCTGGACAACGGCAAGCCGATTACCGAAAGCCGTGACGTCGACATCCCCCTCGTCGCCGCCTGGTTCTTCTACTACGCCGGCTGGGCGGACAAGCTCGACCACGCCGGCCTCGGCGTCAACCCCGCGGCGCGGGGCGTCGCCGCCCAGGTGATCCCGTGGAACTTCCCGCTGCTCATGCTCGCGTGGAAGATCGCCCCGGCCCTCGCCGCGGGCAACACCGTCGTCCTCAAGCCGGCGGAGACCACCTCGCTCACCGCGCTCCTCTTCGCCGAGATCCTCCAGCAGGCCGAGTTGCCGGCCGGCGTCGTGAACATCGTCACGGGGGGCCGCGAGACCGGGCAGGCGCTCGTCGGCCACTCCGGCATCAACCTCGTCGCCTTCACCGGCTCGACAGGGGCCGGCAGGGCCATCGCCCGCGCCGTCGCAGGGACCGACAAGAAGATCATTCTCGAGCTGGGCGGCAAGGCGGCGAACATCGTCTTCGACGACGCTCCGATCGACCAGGCCATCGAGGGCATCGTCAACGGGATCTTCTTCAACCAGGGCCACGTCTGCTGCGCGGGCAGCCGCCTGCTCGTCCAGGAGAGCATCCACGACGAGGTCGTCGACCGGCTCAAGCAGCGCCTCTCGACGCTGCGCCTCGGCGATCCGCTCGACAAGAACACCGACATCGGTGCAATCAACAGCGCAGACCAGCTGAAGCGCATCACCGAACTGTCCGCCATCGGCGAGGACGAAGGCGCCGAACGCTGGAGTCCCGACTGCGACCTGCCGGAGAACGGGTTCTGGTTCCGGCCGACCATCTTCACCAATGTGTCGACGAGTCACCGCATCGCCCGCGACGAGGTCTTCGGCCCCGTGCTTTCCGTGCTGACGTTCCGCACCCCCGAGGAGGCGATCGCGAAGGCGAACAACACGCCGTACGGTCTCTCCGCCGGGATCTGGAGCGACAAGGGCAGCCGCGTCCTCGCCGTCGCCGACCGGCTCCGCGCCGGTGTGATCTGGGCGAACACCTTCAACCGGTTCGACCCCGCGAGCCCCTTCGGCGGTTACAAGGAGTCGGGCTACGGCCGCGAAGG
>NZ_JASJVF010000103.1:0-10774 GCF_035019805.1 Cryobacterium sp. 10I1 | reverse complement strand
CTCTTCACCCTGCCAGCGCCGTCCGTCACGGCGCCCGCGATCCCGCCAGCGGCATCCGTCTCCGTTGACGGCATCTCGCCGCTCATCACCGCCAATGCGGACTTCTACCGGATCGACACCGCACTCCAGGTGCCCAGGATCGACCCGAGCACGTGGAGGCTCAAGGTCACCGGAATGGTCGAGAACGAGGTCGAACTGAGCTTCGCCGACCTGCTCGCCCTGCCCCTCGAAGAGAGCACGACAACGCTGATGTGCGTTTCGAACCCGGTCGGCGGCGACCTGATCGGCAACGCGACGTGGCTCGGATACCCGATCAGGAACCTGCTCTCCCGTGCCGTGCCGACCGCGGGCGCCGACATGGTGCTCTCCCGCAGCCAGGACGGCTGGACCGCGAGCACCCCGCTCGAGGTCCTCACCGACACGGGCCGCAACGCGATCCTCGCGGTCGGCATGAACGGCGTCCCGCTCCCGCTCGAACACGGCTACCCGGTGCGGATGGTCGTGCCCGGCCTCTACGGCTACGTCTCGGCCACGAAATGGGTCGTCGAACTCAACGTCACCCGGTTCGACCAGCACACCGCGTACTGGACGGACCGCGGCTGGTCCGAGCGGGGCCCGGTCAAGGTGTCCTCCCGGATCGACGTGCCGCGCTCGGGCGCCAGGGCCGGAGCGGGCACCGTGACCGTCGCGGGTGTCGCGTGGGCCCAGCACACCGGCATCCGCAGGGTGGAAGTGCAGGTCGACGGCGGCGCCTGGGCCGAGGCGACCCTCGCCACGGCGATCTCGGCCGACACCTGGCGCCAGTGGACCTGGTCCTGGCCTGCGACGGCCGGTGCACACACCCTTCGGGTCCGGGCGACGGATGCCGCCGGCCTCGTCCAGACGGATATCAGGCAAGACGTCATCCCCGACGGTGCGACGGGTCTCGACGAGGTCAGCGTCACGATCGCATAGGGGTCGCGGTTCCCCCCGCCACTCCATCAGCCACTCCATCCGCCCTCCCCCGGCGCCGGTTCGAGCACGTTGTGCACCAATGCGCAAGCCCCGAGACAGCCCGGAATGCCGGGCGTATTCTCGTCAGAACATTCTGGCTGCCCGTTCCACGGGTGGCCTCAGCGCGAAAGGACCAACCATGCGCACCCACGCCAACTTCACCGCCGCAGAACTCCGTCGCTTCGAGCGTCTTCTCCTCGAAGAACGCCACGACGCCTTCCTGGCCAAGGGCCGCATGGACGAGACCCTCTCCGGGGTGCTCGACGCCCGCAACAGCGGAACCGACGACGACGAGCACGACCCCGACGGCCCGACGCTCACGATGGAGTGGTCCCGGATGTCGGGCGTGCACAGTGAACTCGTCGCGAAGTCCGCAGCGATCGACCGTGCGCTCGCCAGGATCCACGAGGGCACCTATGGCCTGTGCGTGCGCCGCGGTGAGCTGATCAGCCGCGAACGGCTCGAGGCCCGTCCTGCCGCGGAACTCTGCATCGACTGCGCCCGCGAGATCGAGGCCGGCGCGCGATAACAGCACCGGCGAAGAAACCCCCGGCGTTCGTCACGCCGTGACGACCCGTCCCACGACGCACAGCACGGCGAGCAGGCCGAGCGCACAGGTCGCGGCGGCGAGCGCCGCGAACGGCCACGCACCACGGGAGGCGAGCGTTGCGGAGTCCCGCAACTCGGCGTGCACTCGCCGGTAGCGGTAGCGCACGCCGATGTACGCGGCAAGGGCGAGCGCGAGCCCGGCCGCGCCGAAGAACACGGCCACGACCCCCACGAGCGGTGCCGCGAACCGCACCCCGGCCGCCACGGCGACGGCGAGCGCGAGCACCGTGCGCTGCCACGCCAGCAGGGTCCGTTCGGGTTGCAGTCCGGGATCGAACGGATGCTCGGCGCCCTCCGGTACCTCCGTCACGACCCCGCCCGCCGGCATCCGCTCACCGGAACTGACCGCTGTTCACGAGACTGCGCCCCGTCAGAGGGCTGCGCCCCTTCACAGGACTGCGCCGCTTCACGGGGCTGCATCGCTTCACAGAAACAAGCCCGCGAAGATCAGCAGCCCGCCCACGACGATTCCGACGGCGAGAACACCGGACAGCGCTGGGGCCGGCAGTGGCCGGTCCTCGCGGAGGGCGCGTTCGATCCGGCTCCAGTTCAGCCACGCGTGCACGGGAGCCAGCAGCCCGAGCACCAGGAAGACGACGGCCGAGGCGACCCGGAAGTCCCCCCGGATCGGCAGCTCGAGCACCTCGAGGGCGACGCCGACCGCGAGGAGGGCGAGCGAGGTGCGGATCCAGGCGAGGAAGGTGCGCTCGTTGGCGAGGCTGAACCGGGGGTCCGGTTCCCGGCCGTGTCCGTAGACCGACCGGGGAAACCGTCCTTCGGGCATCTGCCTAGACCTCGTCGGTGACGGGAGCGGCGAACTGGGAGTTGTAGAGGGCGAAGTACGCGCCCCCGGCGAGCAGCAGTTCCTCGTGCGTGCCGAGCTCGACGATCCGGCCGGACTCCATCACGAGGATGAGGTCGGCGTCGCGGATCGTGGAGAGCCGGTGCGCGATCACGAAGCTCGTGCGGTCGGCGCGGAGCGCGCTCATCGCCTTCTGCACGAGCACCTCGGTGCGGGTGTCGACGGAGCTCGTCGCCTCGTCGAGGATCAGCACGCTCGGCTTCGCGAGGAACGCCCGTGCGATCGTCAGCAACTGCTTCTCACCGGCGCTGACGTTGCCGCCCTCGTCGTCGAGCACCGTGTCGTAGCCGTCCGGCAGCGAGTGCACGAACCGGTCGACGTAGGTGGCGCGCGCGGCGGCCTGGATGTCCTCCTCCGAAGCGTCCGGACGGCCGTAGGCGATGTTCTCCCGGATCGTGCCGCCGAACAGCCAGGTGTCCTGCAGGACCATGCCCATCCTGCCGCGCAGGTCGTCCCTGGTCATCTTCGCGATGTCGATGCCGTCGAGGGTGATCCGGCCGGAGTCCAGCTCGTAGAAGCGCATCATCAGGTTGACCAGGGTCGTCTTGCCCGCCCCGGTCGGACCGACGATCGCGACCGTCTGGCCCGGTTCCGCGACGAGGTTGATGTGCTCGATGAGCGGCTGGTCTGCCGAGTAGCTGAACGACACGTCCTCGAAGGTGAGCCGGCCGTGGTTGTCCGTCGGGCTCTCAGCGGGCTCGGGGTCTGCGCTCTGCTCTTCGGCGTCGAGCAGGCTGAAGACGCGCTCAGCGGATGCGACGCCGGACTGCAGCAGGTTGGCCATCGACCCGAGCTGCGCGAGCGGCTGGGTGAACTGGCGCGAGTACTGGATGAAGGCCTGCACGTCACCGAGCTGCATGGCGCCGGAGGCGACCTGCAGCCCGCCGACGACGGCGATGCCGACGTAGACGAGGTTGCCGATGAACGTCATCGCTGGCATGATCAGGCCGCTGATGAACTGGGCGCCGAAGCTCGCGACGTTGAGTTCCTCGTTCTTGGCCGCGAAGCGCTCCTCGACCTCCTTCTGGCGTCCGAACACCTTGACGAGGGCGTGGCCGGTGAAGGTCTCCTCGATCTGGCCGTTGAGCTCGCCGGTGTTGGTCCACTGGCCGACGAAGAGCTTCTGCGAGCGCTTCGCGATCAGCATCGTCGTCACGAGGGTGAGCGGGATCGTGACGAGGGCGATCAGGGCCAGGAGCGGCGAGAGCAGGAACATCATCACGATGACGCCGACCACGGTCAGCAAAGACGTGACGATCTGGCTCATCGACTGCTGCAGGCTCTGCGAAACGTTGTCGACGTCGTTGGTCACGCGGCTGAGCAGCTCGCCGCGCTGAACGGTGTCGAAGTACTTGAGCGGAAGCCGGTTGATCTTCGCTTCGATCTCCGCGCGGAGGCGGAACACCGTGCGCTGTACGACGCCGTTGAGCACGTAGGCCTGGATCCAGCTGAACGCCGAGGACAGCACGTAGAGGATCATCGCCCAGAGCAGAACAGTGGAGAGCGCGGCGAAGTCGATGCCGAGGCCCGGGGTCAGGGTCATGCCGCTCAACAGGTCGGCCTTGCCGGTGTCGCCGGAGGCGCGGAGGCCCGCGATGACCTGGTCCTGGGTGACCCCGGCCGGGAGCGCCTTCGAGACGATGCCCGCGAAGATCAGGTTGGTGCCCTGGCCGAGGAGGCGCGGGCCGATCACGGAGAAGGTGACGCTGATCACGGCGAGCACGACGACGACCAGGAGCCAGAGCCGTTCCGGCCGGAGCTTGCCCATCAGGCGCTTGGCGGAGGGGCCGAAGTTCATGGCCTTCTCCACGGGCATGCTCATTCCGCCCATCGGGCCGTGGCCGCCGCCGGGACCGCGTCCGCCTGGCCCGCGGGCCGGTGCTGCCGCCGCTGGGCGTTCGGTTGACTCGCTCATGCTGCTTCCTCCGCTGTGAGCTGTGAAGACACGATTTCCTGGTAGGTCGTGTTGGTGTCGAGGAGCTCCTCGTGGGTGCCCCGTCCGACGATCCGGCCGTCTTCGAGAACGAGGATCTGGTCGGCGTCGATGATCGTCGATACCCGCTGGGCGACGATGATCATCGTGGCCCCGTCGGTGCCGACCTTGAGCGCCGCCCGGAGCCGGGCATCCGTTGCGAGGTCGAGCGCGGAGAAGGAGTCGTCGAAGATGTAGATCTCCGGCCGTTTGACCAGGGCCCGCGCGATCGCGAGCCGTTGCCGCTGCCCGCCGGAGACGTTGGTGCCGCCCTGGGAGATGGGCGCGTCGAGGCCTTCTGGCATCTCCTCGACGAAGTCCTTCGCCTGCGCGATCGTGAGCGCCTGCCACAGTTCGGCTTCGGTCGCGTCGGGCTTGCCGTAGAGCAGGTTGCTGCGCACGGTGCCGGAGAACAGGTAGGGCTTCTGCGGCACGAGGCCGATGTGACCCCAGAGCAGGTCGGGGTTGAGCTCGCGCACACCGACGCCGTCGACGAGCACGGTGCCGCTCGTCGCGTCGAAGAGCCGTGGGATCAGGTTGATCAGGGTGGTCTTTCCGGAGCCGGTGCTGCCGATGATCGCGGTCGTCTCGCCGGAACGGGCGAGGAAGCTCACGTTGCTGAGCACGGGCTGCGCGGCGCCGGGGTATTCGAAGCCCACGTCGAGCAGTTCGAGCTCGCCGTGGCCGACGGTGGCGTTGACCGGGTTCTGCGGCGGGCGCACGCTCGACGGGGTGGCGAGCACCTCGCCGATGCGGTCGGCGGAGACGGTCGCCCTCGGGATCATCACGGCCATGAAGGTCGCCATCATGACGGCCATCAGGATCTGCATCAGGTAGCTGAGGAACGCGATCAGGGTACCGACCTGCATCGAGCCGTCCTGGATCCGGAAGGCGCCGAACCAGATCACGGCGACGCTCGACACGTTCAGCACGAGCATCACGATCGGGAACATCAGCGCCATCAGGCGGCCGGCGCGAAGTGCAACGTCGGTGACGTCCTCGTTGGCGACCGCGAAGCGGGCCGTCTCCCGGTCCTCGCGCACGAAGGCGCGAATGACCCGTATGCCGGTGAGCTGTTCCCGGAGGACCCGGTTGACGGTGTCGATCTTGACCTGCATCGTGCGGAACAGGGGAATCATCCGCACGATGATGAGCCCGACGGCGATGAGGAGGACCGGAACGCTCACGGCGATCAGCCAGGACAGCTGCACGTCCTGGCGAATGGCCATGATCACGCCGCCGATGGAAAGGATCGGGGCCGAAACCATCAGGGTCGAGGTCATCAGCACGAGCATCTGCACCTGCTGCACGTCGTTCGTGGAGCGGGTGATCAGCGACGCGGCGCCGAACCTGGTCACCTCCTGCTCGGAGAACTCACCGACCCGGGTGAAGACCGCGCCGCGCAGGTCGCGGCCCAGGGCCATAGCCGACTTCGCGCCGAAGTAGACGGCGATGATCGAACAGATGATCTGCGCCAGGGTGATCAGCAGCATCAGCCCGCCGGTGCGGAGGATGTAGCCGGTGTCACCGGTGGCGACGCCCTGGTCGATGATGTCGGCGTTGAGCGTCGGCAGGTACAGCGAAGCGATCGACTGCGCGAGCTGGAACACCACCACCGCCGTCAACAGCCGCCAGTATGGCCGTAAGTACTTCACGAGTAATTTCCAGAGCATCGGTTCTCCTAGGGCAAAGCGGGGATCAGGGTGGAGTCTGTGGCCGGCGCGGGGGCCGGAAGGGTGGCGTCGACGAGTGGTGAGCCGGGCGCCGTCGGGCCGGGCGCGGGGGATCCGTCGATCCCGTGCAGGATCAGGGCGGCGATCTCGGCGTCGTCGAACTCGGGCCCGTTACGGACGTGAGGGACCGACGCGGCCAGGGTCAGCATCCGGATGACCTGGGCCGCACGCTCGGCGGACACCGTGAGCCGGTCGAGGTCCGGCGCGAGGATCCGCGCGATGATCTCGACGAATTCCCGTCGAGAGTCGTCGCCGGGGTGCGGGCCGCGGTGGCCGATCACGGACATCAGGCTGAACACCGTCGTGAACCGGTCCCGCATCAGGGCGACGATCGCGGTGATGCGTTGCTCGAGGGGCAGGGTGGTGTCGATGCCGCGCAGCCGGCGCCGGAACGGTTCGGGGTCGACCTGCCGGGCGACGACGGCATCGATCAGGTCGTCCTTGCTGTCGAAGGCCCGGAAAATGGTGCCCTCCGCAATACCGGCCCTGTCGGCGATCTGCCGGGTCGTGACGGCGTTCCCGTGCTCGAGCAGCAACGGAAGGGTCGCTTCGATGAGCATCGCCCTCCGGTCCTCGACCGGCAGCGGCTTGGCACGGGGCGGCTTGGCTGACATCCCCCCAGCTTAGATGAGTGAGCGCTCACTCACAAGCGGATGCCCGGCGAATTTCTCGTGAACAGCCGTCGGCTTCCGGAAACTGCTTGCACACTCCCCGAGAGTGAGTGTACAGTCACTCACATGCCAGCCCCCACCGTTCGCCTGTCCACCGCCGAAGCGCGCCGATCGATCGTCATCGACAGCGCGATCGAGGTGTTCGCGCGGACCGGGTACCTCGGCACGCCGATCGCGGCGATCGCCGAACACGCCAGGATCTCCCCCGCCTACGTCTCCAAACTGTTCCCGAACAAGGAGGCGCTCTTCGTCGCCGCACTGGACGAATGCTTCGATCGTGCGGGGGCCGCCCTTTCCCGCGGGGCGGACACCGGCGTCGACCGGAGCCCCGACGGCATCCTCTCCGCGATGGGCGGCGCATACGCCGACCTCATCGCCGACAGGTCGCTCCTGATGCTCCAGGTGCACGCGCAGTCCGCCGCCAGCGTTCCCGAGATCGGTGCGGCGCTCCGGCGGGGCATCGAATCGATCACGACCCTGGTCCGCTCACGCTCGGGGGCATCGGACGAAGCGGTGCAGCGCTTCGTCGCCTATGGCCAGCTCTGCCACCTCATCGTCACCACCGGACTCGACGAGATACCGTCCGAGTGGGCGCGCCTGCTCACGGCCGGCATCCGCCACCCCTGACGCGCTCCCCCTCATCGGGCGCCGCAGCCCGACCCAGCATTCGTCTCTCTCGCATCGTTCATTCTCGCCATCAGTGAGTGATCAGTCACCCACTTCCCGTTTCCGACACGACACCAACACCAACACCAACACCAACACCAGGAGAACACCATGACGAACAACATCCAGCCCGCAATGACACCCGCGACGGCCACCGCTACACCGAACGCCTCCCCCACGCTCACCACCGAGATCGTGATGCCCGGCGTGGTCGAACCGGACGGCTTCCAGATCCGGCGACGGATGCTGCCGGCACCGTCCCGCGGCCAGGCCCGGGTGCGCGTCGAGGCGAGCGGCATCTCGTTCGCCGAACAGTCGATGCGTCGCGGGCGCTACCCCGGCCAGCCCGCGTTCCCGTTCGTTCCCGGCTACGACCTCGTCGGCGTCGTTGAGGCCGTCGGCCCGGGCGTCGATTCCGCTCTCATCGGCGGGCGTGTCGCCGCAGCGACCAAGACCGGCGGCTGGGCGAGCGAAGCGCTCGTGCCCGCCGCCGACCTCGTGCCGGTGCCAGCCGGGCTCGATCCGGCGATCATCGAGTCTGTCATCGTCAACGGGATCACCGCCTGGCAGATGCTGCACCGGAAGGCGCGTGTCGGGAGCGGCCAGACCATCCTCGTGCACGGGGCGAGCGGCGGAGTCGGCACGATTCTCGTGCAGCTCGCCCGCCACGCGGGAATCCGGGTGATAGGAACGGCCGCTCCCCGGCACCATGAGGCCCTCCGCGGCCTCGGGGTCGAGCCGGTCGACTACTCGGACCCGGACCTCGCCGCCCGCGTCCGCGAGCTCGCCCCCAGCGGTGTCCACGCCGCCTTCGACCACCTCGGCCTCGCGAGCGCCCGGATCTCGAAGAGCCTGCTTGCTCGCGGAGGCACCCTGGTCTCGTACGGCATCGCCTCGGCCCTCAAGGACACCGGGTCCCTCCTGCCGCTCTTCATCGGGCTGCTCGCCCGGCTCACCCTCTGGAACACCCTGCCGGGCGGCCACCGCGCCCTGTTCTACGACTTCTGGGCCGGGCACCGGGTCACGCCGGCCGCCTATCGCAGGCACCACAGGGAGGACCTCACCGCGGTCCTCGACCTCGTCGAGCGCGGCATCGTCACCCCGCAGATCGCCGCACGGTTCCCGCTCGTCGAGGCCGCGGCCGCGATGCAGCTCGCGGAGTCGCGCAGCGCCCTCGGCAAGGTGATCCTGATCCCCTGAGCCGAGGCCTCCGGCCCGGGCACGGATGCCGCGCCTCCCCACCAGGCGCGGCTCGCGCCGGGATTTCCCCAGGTCCGAAACCCGCCAGAGGCGCGCGCGGACGCCGACTACAGTCGAACCATGGACAGCATCCCGACCGCCTTGATCCGTCTCCCCAGCCCCATCGGCCGGCTGGAACTCACCGGCGACGACGTCGGCGTCCTCACGCTCGCCATCGAGCGCGACGGGCACCTGCCGCTCGAAACCCAGCCGGAGCACCCCTCCCCCGTGCTCGAAGAAGCCGCGAAACAGCTCACCGAGTACTTCGCGGGCACCCGCACCCGTTTCGACGTTCCGATGCACCTCGCCGGCGGCACCGCATTCCAGCGTGCGGTCTGGGCGCGCCTCGACGAGCTCGACTTCGGAACGGTCACGAGTTACGGCGAACTCGGCCTCTCCATCGACCGGCCGGGCTCCGGGCGAGCGATCGGCGGGGCCGTCGGCGCGAACCCGCTGCCGATCCTGATCGGCTGCCACCGCGTGCTCGCGAGCAACGGCCGCATCACCGGCTACAGCGGCGGCAGCGGCATCCCGACCAAGGAGTGGTTGCTCGGCCACGAGGGCATCGAGTACCGTTCGTGACCGACCCGGCACCCAGGGGCGGTGCGACGGCACTCCCGGCGGTGCCCCCGAGCGCCCTCCGCACCGGTGACGACGGAGTCGTACGCTGCGCGTGGGCGAACGGCGACCCCGAGTACCGCCGGTACCACGACGAGGAGTGGGGTCGCCCCCTCCGCGACGATGAGCGGCTCTTCGAGAAGCTCTGCCTCGAGGGGTTCCAGGCCGGGCTCTCCTGGATCACGATCCTTCGTCGTCGACCGGCGTTCCGTGCGGCGTTCCACGGCTTCGACGTCGACAGGGTCGCGGCCATGACCGCGGCCGACGTCGAACGGCTCCTCGACAACGCCGCCATCATCCGGCACCGCGGCAAGATCGAGGCCGCGATCGGCAATGCCAGGGTCACCCAGAACCTCGGCGAGAGTCTCAGCGACCTGATCTGGAGCTTCGCTCCGCCCGCCCGCGCCATCCGGCCGCGGGAACTCGGAGACGTCCCGGCGATCACCCCGGAATCGACGGCGCTCAGCAAGGATCTCCGCACCCGCGGCTACCGTTTCGTCGGCCCGACGACGATGTACGCGCTGATGCAGTCCGCGGGCCTCGTCGACGACCACATCGCCGGCTGCCACCGCGCCCCCTGACCGAGCGAGAGTTCCTTTTCCGGTCGAGAGTGACCGACGCATCTGGCACTTTCGACCGGAAAGGTAACCCTGGCCGAGAGCGAAGAGGCGGTCAGCGGGCGGCGGGAAGAAGGCCGAGGGCGCGCACGTGGTCGCGTTCCTCGATGAGTTCGGCAACGGATGCGTCGATCCGGGTCCGGGAGAAGGCGTTCAGTTCGAGGCCCTGCACGATCTGCCACTGGCCGTCGACCGACCGCACCGGGAAGGAGCAGACCAGGCCCTCCGGCACCCCGTATGAGCCGTCGGAGACGATTGCGGCGGATGTCCAGCGCGCGCCGGTGCCGTGCACCCAGTCGTAGACGTGGTCGATCGTCGCCTCGGCTGCCGACCCCGCCGAGGAGGCGCCGCGCGCGGTGATGATCTCGTAGCCGCGCTTCTCGACCCGCGGAATGAAGGTTCCGGCGAGCCAGTCCACGTCGACGAGCTCGCGAACCGGTCGCCCAGCGGCCGTCGCGTGGAAGACGTCCGGATACTGCGTCGCCGAGTGGTTGCCCCAGATGGCGAGGCCGTCGATCTCGGAGACGTGCACCCCGAGCCGCACCGCGAGCTGGGCGACGCCGCGGTTGTGGTCGAGCCGGGTCAGCGCGGTGAAGCGCTCGGCGGGAATGTCCGGTGCGAACGCGGCGGCGACGAGCGCGTTCGTGTTGGCCGGATTCCCCACGACGAGCACGCGAACGTCGGATGCCGCCCCCGCGTTGATGGCGGTGCCGTGCGGCCCGAAGATGCGGCCGTTCCCCTCGAGTAGCGCAACGCGTTCCTCGCCGATGCCGCGCGGACGGGAGCCCACGAGG
>NZ_JASJVF010000102.1:0-10996 GCF_035019805.1 Cryobacterium sp. 10I1 | reverse complement strand
CCCGTAGCCCCGTAGCCCCGTAGCCCCGTAGCCCAGGGCGATTTTCCCCCCCTCCGCGACCTGACCAAGGGAGGCACACCCGCTTTCGTTTTCTCGGCCGTCGTTGCCTCCGCGGGGCTAGTGGGCAATAATCGAGCTCACCTGAAAGTATCGTGCGTGTTCAGATTGTTGGCGCGCAGGTGAGTATGAAATGGATACGCCATGGTGTCAGTGCAGACAACCGGAGTCACACGCGGTGCGGAGCCAGTTACAGGCGGACAGGCCGCGTTCGTTTATCTTCGGCGCCGCATACTGTCGGGTGAGATTCCCGCCCGAGCGGTGCTCCGGGAGCAGTCCTTGGCCGAAGAATTGGGTCTGAGCCGGACCCCGGTTCGCGAGGCCTTGCGTCGCTTGGACGAAGCCGGTTTCGTTGACTTCACACCCAATCGTGGTGCGACGGTTGCCTCGTGGACTCAGGAACAGGTGCGGGAGACGTATTACCTGCGCGCAGGCCTGGAGAGTAGAGCTGCCGGTTTGGCTGCCACCCGGATCGGCGATGAAATTCTCGGACAACTAGCTGATCTCATCGTGTCGATGGACGAATTCGTACTCGCCACTGACGATGAAGGGGTTACCCGGCTTGGCGAGCTCAACGCCGAATTCCATCACATCAGCGTGGCGGCGTCGGGGAATCAGCAGCTGATCCATCTGACCGATTCTGTTGGCCGTATCCCGATGATGGCGCAGGTTTTTCGCCGCGATGGTGGGAGATTTCGGGCAGGCAGCAATCATCATCACCGCGACATACTCACGGCGCTTCGGACACACGACGCCGTCTGGGCCGAAGCAATGATGCGCGCTCACATTCTCGGCGCTCGGAACGCAATCCTGGATGGGGACAGCACGGATCTCGACACTGCGTAGTCACACGCGGGCAGGTGTCTGGGGGCGTAGGGCGGCCCGTTGCAGCGGAGATTCCTGCGTCAGTCCTGTCGTTGTTCAGACATGTAGAAGGATGCCGCTGGTCTCGCCGCGCCTGAGGGTTCAGGGCTGGTCTCGCTCAGTCAGGACCTCAGATGATGAGCTGCGGCAGTGTGATCGTCGGGCATGACTGGTAGATGATGTTGGCCGGGTTTAGTAGACGTCGTCCCAGTGGTCCTCGGTCGACCAGTCTTCGGACGCTGATGCCACTGCACGTGTGACGATGCTTTCAGTACTGGACACCGAAGCGAGAGAGTTGATGTCGTAGCGAAGGACGGACACGGCGTGGTGCGTCACCGGTTCGTCACCCACAGTATTCTCGGGAATGCTGATGAGTTCGCTGCCGGAGGCAAGGAGAAGGCGAATGAGTATTTCGCTACCGTCTGCTGTGTAGGACGGCACCTCTACTACTTCGGATTTGTGCCACTCGCTGAGCGTTGCGGCGAACTCCAGGAGCGCATCCGCAACGGTATTTGTGGTTAGGAACGTCGTTCCGCAGTAAGACATTCTCTTCACAGTTGCCCCGGTTTCTGCGCTGCAGCAGCTCGAAAACATTCGTAATCTTGCCGGGCCCCTTCCATCCCTGTATCCGGCCGACGTGAGTCAGAAGTACACGTTGCCTTGAAATGCGCGCGAATAGATGTGCATGGTGTTCGGCGAAGTTGCGGAGATCGAAGGAGGCGTTGTTGTGAGCCTGCTATCTCATCGATATGCACATCATGTCAACCTGGTTGCGCATGGACAGATACGAGTTCAGGGTGTACGCATGAGACGAATTACGTTCGGCGGTGCCTCGTTCCTGACGGCAGATCGAATCGCAGACTCCCTCGTCAGTCTCTTGGTGGTGCTCAACGCCAAACATAAGTCTGCAGTCGCGTTAATCCCAGTGGTGTTGATCGGGGGCGCAGTGGTGACGGCAACACTTCTCCTCGGGCCGACAAGCGCTTTCGTCGCTATCCCGGAAGAATCCTTCTGGCCTGAACCCGATGCCGCAGACGCCGTTATGCACCTTGAGTTTCTCGGCCAGGCGGCGTCCACTCCTGGAGAGACCGGGTATTCAGAGACGGTTGCTGTCCCTAGCTACGAATGGGGTGACCCGGACTTGCATGAATTCTGGTGAAGCTGGACGTCAGTAGGGAGAAGATTCACCCCCAAAATGGTCACTCCCAGGAGGCCGGGCGAAGTTCCGGGAGCCGCCGGAGTGATGAACCGCTCGACGAAGCGGAGGGGAGCCGGGCTCGGTACTGCCAAGGCAGGCGATGCGTCAACAAACGAGCACCACATGCGAGAATCACGGGCAGATTGAGATGAGGAAGCACAATGATCGCCGTCCGATTGCAGACGCGAACGGGAGAGGATATCGAAGTCCGCGCTTTGTCCGGTTGCGATGGAGGATCATTGACCGCCGCATTGCCACAGACATCGCTCTTTGCCTGGTTGGCTTCATCGCCAAGAACCACGGCAGTTTTGAAGTGATGGTATTCCTTGACCCGGTGGAGCGCGCCGTCTTCCCGACTCTCGCGGGAGCAATGTCGTATTTCGTGAATTCGTCGTCCAACATTCTTGACTGCAACATTTTGCGCTAGCGAACTACTTTGGACTTTGAGGCGTGGTGCGCCCAGAAGCCACAACCTGCAGCTCCCGCAATATCTGCAGTTGCTGAGTGTTGATCGCCATCAACAGCTCGATCTCTTTTTTCGATTCCACATTCGTGTCGAGATCGTGTTGGGCCATCACTCCTGCAATAGCGTCCTGACGCTTAGCGGCTATGAGCAAGATTGCACCCTGCAGCCCGGCGAGCATCGACAAAAATAGATTCAGCAGGATATACGGGTACGGATCCCACGCCTTCTCCGACAAAGCTGCCCACAAAAGGCCAACTCCCCATTCCGTTCCGCACCACGTCCGCCGCACGCTGGCCTCTGGTCAGGGAATCCCGATGTTTCTCATGCCACGTCTGGGGTTTGTTGTTCATGACCCACAGCCTAACTTCAGTCGATATTGGGCTCCGCGTGGTTCCACTGACCGCGTGCGGCCAACGCCCTTTAAAAGCAACTCACGAAGGACACCACACGAGGGCTCTTGGCCAGTCTGCCGTGCTCGCCCTGCTGGGAGACCTCAAATTCACCGATGTCACCGATCGCATCCGCGTAGCGACCGAAACCCTCCACCAAGAACTCATCGACGCGGAAGCGGTCGCTTCATCGACGCCGCCTGTTCGGGCGCATCGGCGACCGCAGCAGCTTCATTGTGTCCATTGCGAAACTATCGAGCACAAGGCCCACTTTGTCCCGGGGTCCGTTGTCACGGGCGCCCGGTGACGAAGTCTCGGTGTGCCACGCTCAGTCTGGCGCCCTGCGCGGGCACCGAAGGACGCCTTCAAGCGTCTTCCAAAGAATTCTCTCAGTCCGTCGCAGCGTGCGAGCGTTGCACGTATTGAGGCATTGCCAGGTCTTCTATCAGGAACCATGGACTCCGCCACCGTTCGATTTCGTCCCGATCGTGCGCACGCCGTTGGCGCTACGACAACCCGCATTCGTGCCGCTTGTCCGGCGCTGGCGGCACGGACGACGAGCGGAATGGCCCCTTCTGCCCGCTGTGGACTACCGGGCAAAAGGGGCCGGTTCTTAGTTGGCGCCGCTCGTGTTGATCTTGCCGTTGACGCCCGCCGGGTAGAAACCGCCCGAGCGTACCTTCTTCGGGTTGAGGTAGGCGATGTTGAGCACTTGTCCGGTGGTGCGGCTGAAGGCCAGCCCGTTGTTGTCCGTTGGAACGAGATTCGCCTTGTCGGCCGTGCCGATGCCCTGGTCGAGATCGGTGGACCCGTCGAGGCTGTCCCTCGCATCCGAGATCTTCTGCACGCTGGAGTAGATGGCCGGCGTGTTGACGCCGAGGGCATAAAGCGTTGTACGGATGATCCCGGCGTGATATGCCTCCACCGCCAGCAGGCCGGCCGCCGCGTCCAGGTAGGTTTTATTGCTGATCAGCGGTGCGGCGCCCTTGTAGGAGGTCACGCCGACGTCCTCAAAGATGAAGGCGCCAAACAAGAAGTTGACCTCGTTGGCGTACACGTCGAACTGCTCGGTGCTCCCGATCAGACCGGCGGCGCGGGCCGCTGCGGTGAAGCTGGAGTCGAGGCTCAGCTTCGGCCGGGACACGGCAGCATTCCCCAGTGCGCTGCGAAGGAAGGCCACGTGGGACTTCTCGTCGGCCGCGATCTCTTCGGCGTACTTGCGAATCAGCGGGGTGTCGAAGGAGACGGCACGCCCGCCGGAGACGCTGCCGCGATCGCCGCGACCAGTCGTCATATCGTCGGGCAATCCGGAGCCGGTAACCGCCCGCAGGTAGAACTCCGCCTCGAGGTACTCAAGGTTCAAGGCGAAGTTGAGGATGGACGAGTCGCTGGGCCCGTCTCCGTTGTCGCCGTCGTCGTGGCCGCTTTCGCCAGCGAAAGCTGGTTGACCGGCCAGGAGCACCGCCGAACCGACACCGAACCCGGCAACGCCGGCGGCCTGGAAGAAACGCCTCCGATCGAGGGGCGATTCTGCGCTCCTGCCGATCGCATGAGTGATGAATTTTTGGTCGAACATCGACTTCTCCTGCCATTGTGGGTCAATGGCGCGGCCGGGACCCCCAGTTCGCACCCGTGTCGCGTCGGTGCATCCGTCCTCGCATCACAGTCAGGTAACGGTGACTTCAAAAGGCTAACTGGCGCCCAACGCGTACGGAAGATGAGACAACCTCATGATTTCAGAAGATGAAAACTTCATGCTCTTGGGAATCGACTTTGCCTTTTGCTGCAATATAACGCTCCTTCCCCTGACCCGAACGCGCCTTGACGGTGTAGGTTGCTGAGACATTCTCAGAACTGAGAGGACACACCATATGTTGGGGAATTTGACTGGATGGCATTTCCTGATCATCCTCGCGATCATTTTGCTGCTTTTTGGCGCACCCAAACTTCCCGGGCTGGCGCGCAGTGTGGGGCAGTCGATGAAGATCCTCAAGGCTGAGATCAAAACGGAACCAGACGTCTACGACACGCCCGTCCCAGACACCTCCGTCCCGGCGCCCGCCCCGCCAGGGCGCAGCGCGCAGAGCGCGACACCGTCGGGCCCGGCCGGGCCGCCTCCGGCGCCGTAGGCATCATGTTCGTTGGCGCTCGCTCGCGTGCGGACCCGAACGGGCAGATGACCCTGGGCCAGCATCTTCTGGAACTGCGAAAGCGCCTGTTCTTCGCGGCGGCCGGGATCCTGATCGGCGCCCTGGCAGGCTGGTTTCTTTCTGGATTCGTGTGGGACGCGCTCCGAGAGCCGATCTACGCGATCGTGCATGCGCAGCATCGGAACGCCCAGATCAACTACCCCGATATCACGTCCGCGTTCGACCTGAAACTGAAAATCTCCCTCTACGTGGGCCTGGTCGTGTCGAGCCCGGTGTGGCTGTACCAGGTCTTCGCGTTCTTGATGCCGGGCTTGACACGCACCGAGAAGCGCTACACCTTCGGGTTTTTCTTCACCGCCGTTCCCCTTTTCCTGGCCGGCTGTGCTGCAGGCTGGTACGTCCTCCCCCACGTCGTGGAACTCATGACCGGATTTGCCCCCACCCAGGACGCCGCGTTCATCAACGCCCAAAACTACTTCGACTTCGTCCTGAAACTCGTCGTCGCGATCGGAGTCGCGTTCGTCCTTCCGGTCTTCCTCGTTTTGCTGAACTTCGCCGGCGTTATCAGCGCCCACTCCATCATCAAGTCCTGGCGAATCGCGTGCCTGATCATTATCCTGTTCACCGCTATCGCCACCCCCGCCGCGGACGTCGTCTCTATGTTCCTTCTGGCCATCCCGATGGTGCTGCTCTACTTCGCCGCCTACGGCATCGCCTCTCTCCACGACCGCCGACTCGCCAAACGCACCCGCGACGCGGAGGCAGGTATGACCGCGTAGCCTGATGAAGTTCGCAACATCAACGAGCGTCGTCAGACCCCGGCGGGACTGACTGGGGGGGGTCCGGACTCCGGCGGTGCCGCCGCTGGTACCGGCGAGATCGTGTCTGCCGCGCCGCTGGACGGGGAAAGCGGGTCGGCGCTCGGTCGCCGGGGTGGGCTCGGAACATGGGGCGCTACGTCGCCAGCATCCAGGAGGACATCCCTGATGATCCGGCGGGGGTCGTACTTGCGTGGGTCGTACTTCTTCCAGTCGACGTCGTCAAAGTCTGGGCCCATTTCATCTCGCAACCGATCCGACGCCCCCGACGCCAACATCCGCAACTGCCGCACCACACGACCCAACACTGCTGCGTAATGCGGGAGCCTGTCCGGGCCCAGCAAAAAGACCGCCACCACTCCGATCAACACCAGCTTCTCAAACGTCAAACCAAACATGCGCACACAATAGCCCGACTCCGTTCTCAGGGCTGCCGCACCATACCGTCGGCGGGGTCTGTCAAGTCTTTGGCGCTGACCCCGGGGAGTGAACATTCTCTCTTGTGAGGTGTCCACTCTCCGGGGTCAAGGCCTGTGTCAGGAGTTACACCGAAAATCGCATAGGGAACGCTCGGTGAGCGCTCCCTATCGGTACTCGGACCGGCTATCGCGATTGCAGGGGCAGCTGCAGGTATGAGGCGTGCTCGCCTCCGGTGTGAACAACGTGCTGGCCGCTGTTCGCGCCGACGTACTCGCGGATACCGGGCATCATCGTGCCGAGCAGGTTGCGGGAGCTGACTACGAAGCGCAGCTGCTCGCCCGGGTGGAACACCAGCCCGACCGGCAACAGGTCGATTTCTATCTCGACGATCTCGCCGGGTGCGAGCTTCTCGACCCGGTCGAAGGTGTGTGTGGGCACTTCATCCGTCGACAGCGTCTCGTCGAGGTGACGCAGCGAGACCCGCAGTCGACCGTCTGAGCCTTTGTATTTCAGAATCGTCGCACCACGGTCGGTGAGGTCGTGTGCGATTGCGCTCTGATTCGGAACCGTGAACGCTTCCAATGGTGTGCCGTAGGCGTCGAGCTTCTGCACGAGCACAAAAATGTCCATGTCGTCGCAGTCACGGGCTTCGACGAAGAGGCGCGCCTTCGGGTAGCCCGCCAGCACCGTTTCGTCGGCAAAGCGCGTGAGAAAAGACACGGCGTCCGGGTTAGCCGCCACGGTGTACGCCACCGGCACCTCGGCGCCGGGCGCCGTGATGGTCAGCGCGCGAGAGCGGCCGTCGAGGTAGAACTTCGTCGGCACGGAGTCGGCCGGTGGAAACTGGTCGGCGGGGATATCGATCCGGTCGCCACCCTCAAGGTCGAGCAGTGAATAGCGCACGGGGGGGTCTGCTCCCAGCCATTGTCGTGGTCTTTGAGGAAGTGGTCGAAGAAGCGGCGCAGCTCGTCCTGGTGCTGTTCGTCGTAATAGTCGGGCCATTCCTGGGTGTTGTGGATGCGCAGCCATTTCTCCTCCGACGCCATCCGGCGCCACGCGCGGAAGGTTCCGGCGGTGTGGAGAGTGTTCGAATAGCTGGCCACCACGTATGCCGGCACCGTAATCTTGTCGAACGCGGGGATTTTGTTCTCCCACAGGTCGTTGACGAGCGGATACTTTTCGACCTCGCCGATGATGTCTTCTTTTTGGTTCTTGCCGAAGAAACTGCCTTCCTGGAGCTGGCGGGCGAAGCCGGTATCGGGCATGCCGCCGCGCATCACCAGGTCGCGGTAAACGTCGCTGACGCCCTCCCACGGGTTGATCGCCGCCAGGTGAGGCGGCTGCTCGGCGGCGGCGAACCACTGCGAAACCGCGAGGTAGGAGGTTCCGCTCATACCGACCTTGCCTGTGCACCACTCCTGCTCCGCCAGCCACTCGATGACGTCATAGCAGTCGCGGCCGTCTTGTCGGTCCCAGAGCACGCTGCTGCCCTCGCCGTCGACGATGCCTCGCATGTCCGGGTTGCAGATCGCATAGCCCTGGGCGACCCAATACGCCGGATCGGCGCCTTCGAATTTTTCCAGTCCGGAGACGATCGAGTTGTCCAGACCCACCAAGCCGAACACGCCCATTACGGCGAGTGAGGAGCCCTGGGCCTTACCGTAGGGGCTCCAGGCCATGATGACTGGGACTTTCTCGGATCTGGCGGGCCGGAAGACGTCGGCGTAGATGGTGACACCGTCGCGCATCTGCACGGGCACGTCCTTCTCGAACAGGATATCGACTGGCAGCGGCTTGAACTGCGGGGCGATCTGAAAGCCCGCCTGGAGGGTTCGGGTTCCGGGATCGAACGCGGTTAGCGCTCCGGTGCGCGCCGGGGGCAGCGGGGTGGAAGGGACGTACATTCTCTGTTCTTCGCTCATCGCGGAGCTCCTCTGGTTTCGTGATCCTGGGATCGACTCTCGGGCCGGTGCGAGCGTACGCCCAAAAACTCAGAAACTCAACAAGCGTTGAGAAAATAAGCGCGAAAGAGCTATATTGAGTTGATGACGATACAGAAGCAGCCAACACCGACCGTGCGGCGCGGGCGTCGACCTGGTGGCGTGAACACCCGGGCAGTGGTGCTCAAGGCCGCCCGGGCTCGTTTCGCCCGGGAAGGATTCGCCGCCACCACGATCCGGCTTGTTGCTCTGGACGCTGGGGTGGATGCATCCCAGGTGATGCAGTATTTCCGGTCGAAGGATGAATTGTTCGCTGGGGTGATGGCCATCACCCCAGCGGCGCTGGAGCGTTTCAGTACCGCATTTGAGGGGCCGGACAAGCACCTCGGTGAACGGGTCGTCCGCGCCTACCTGAGCGCGTGGGAAGGCGTGGCCGAGGAGTCGGAGCCGCTGATGGCGATGCTCCGCGGCGCGATCGTCAACGACACCGCGAGCGGGCAGCTGCGCGACTTCATCCAGTCCCGCCTGCTCGTCGGCACCCGCGACCGCCTCGACCCCGACGCCGTCCTCCGAGCTGGCCTCGCCTCCTCGATGCTCGTCGGCATCGTCACCGGACGTCGCATCATCGGAGTACCCACGCTCGTCGCAGCGGACACCGAAACGCTCGTCGCCGTCGTCGGACCAGCGATCCAACAGATCCTCGTTCCCACAGCAGCAGCCACGCACCTCAGCACAGGCCCACGCAGAAGCCAGGATTCGGAAGGGCGGCAGCTATGAATCCCTGGCGGAGCCGTCGGGCGATCGCGAGTTCGGCGGAACATGCCGGACGACGAAGCGCCGCACCGCCCACCCCCGGGACCGGCCGAGGCGTCGTTCCTGACCCGCTATGTGAACCGAGGACTGCCAACAGCGGCCCCGTCTGGCGCGACGGCCTCCGACGCACTGGAATTTGCTCGCACCTGTACGGACAGGATGCCCATGCGCTTATACCCCGCCCCGACGCTCGGGAACGTCGCCGAGCTCGCCGATGCATGGGATCTGTACCCCCTCCTCCAAGAGGACTTGCTCGCCGGCCACCAGCACCCCAAACTCGAACACTACAGCGACGTGCTCTCCCTCTTCATCCGCTCCGCACGCTATGACGACACACGGGAGGAAGTCGACTTCGCCGAATTCCACGTCCCGCTCCGCCCGCACGCGGTAGCACTGCGGTGCGAGAGCGGGAAATGGATAGACGGCAGCGCCCGTCGAGACTCGTCCTCTCTTTTTTGGGGCGAGACCTAATCGCCTGTTGGCTAATTTTGTCTCAATTTGTCCCGATCGAGTGCCAAATTATGGCCCCTGAATCGGCGTGAGCGGGGGCTTCTGTCCCGTCATACGGTCCAAGCGTGTCACACGGGGTATGCCTGTTCGATTCGTTTGCGGTGAGCATTCACGCTTGCCATTTGGGTGAAATCACAATGAAGCGGTCATTTTCCACGTGACCGGAAGGACGGAGAACGTGAACCTGCCCAAGTGCAGCACCGACAGCACCGCGGGTGGTAGCGGCGACCCTCGACTCCTACGACGACTTCTTCGACGACGACCTCGACCTCGTGGCCGACGCCCTCGACGACGCGCGCTCGCTCAGCATCGACTGATTACCCCTAACGCATCCTTAGATCGCCTCGTCTCCCATTGCGCCTTGGAACGCTAAGAGACTGAGTGCTGTAGATCCCGCTTCTCGTTCTCTCAACCTTTGGGACGGTCATAGTCCGGATTCGAGCGGAGTCGAAGGACGACTCCCGCAGCTATCGAGCCAAACAAAAACTCGAACACAAGTCCATGAGACAACGGGGTCGAGAAGCCGGCCGTACCAATGACCAGGAGCGTGAAGCCCAAGGTGAAACCGAAGGCGACGTTGGACAAGATGCGGAAGCGCTTATGGCGTTCAGTACGTGGCGGGCTCAACTTCAGCTCCTCCTGACCGTCCGGTCACGGTTCGACGGCCCCTGCTCTGTGACGGCCAGGTCACAGCCGCTCAGAAGCTGGCAGAATCAGGCCGCACTTCTGACGGTGGTTGCCAAAGTGTTGCCCTGCGGGGTTTTGCGGGAAAAGAAAACCCCCACATCCCAGTGTTTTCAAGGGATGCAGGGGGTGATTCGTGGCGGGTTGTTCCTATAACTCACAGGCTGGTGAATCACTGGGCAGATTTTCGGCACTTTCGCGCACATCCTCTACGCTCTGCCAAATAATCCTCTGGGCGCTCCCGTCGACGAACTTGAGAGCCTCGTGGCGGAGACTTTGGATGGCCTCCATCTCGTCCTGCTCGAAATCGTGAAATGCAGGCCCGACGCCACCCTGTGACTGGCCGGCGCGCTGGCACACCACGGTCTCATCGACGCGATTCCGCCGCGCGCGGAGATCGCAGTTCCACGAGGTCAATCGGTGCCAACGACGACGGCAGCGGTTCTATGGCACAGCTTCGACCGCGATACTTTCCCGATCGGACGCGAGGAGATCTATATCACAGGTACTGAAGAAATCATGGGCGTGTACTCACGCGGAGCGCTCCTTAGTCGATGTCTTCCGACTGTGAGGCTCCGGAGGGTATGAGGTAGGGATTGAGGCGTTTAAAGGGCTCTCCTGACGTTACCGTGGGTGGTTTCCGAGCGCCTTAACGAGTGCACGCCGCTCTCCGTCTAGGTTTCTAAC